>JBDGRB010000230.1:0-7331 GCA_042218485.1 Halobacteriaceae archaeon
GTCGGCTTCATCCCACGGCTGAAGCCGTGGGCTTTCGCCTTGCTACCGCTGTAACCTTTTGTATTCAGGGGATTTTCGTGGGGAGGAAAACCTCTATGAAGGTTTCATGTTTAAGCATAAGTATGACAAAAACACACGTCTCCGTCTCGCAAATCGCGGAGACGGACTATAATGAATTTATTGATGAAGTAGATACTCATATCGAAACAACGGAGAACCTCTCTGAGACGGTTCGAGATATATTAGTCGAATTAAATGGTGACCGAGAGCTATATGAAAAATGGCAAAACGGCGAGGAAATTTCGTCTGCAGCCAAAGCACGGCTGAGGAATTATAATCCCAAGAATGCGACATTAGAAAGTGAATATTATGCTGAAAAAGATGAGGAAAGCTTCGAGCGATCAAAACCCCTGCAGTATCTCTGGCGACAATTTGATAATACACCTCTAGCAGATAATATCGAATTTGCACTCCAGTTTCGCCAAATGTTAGCGAATCATTTATTCGATGACGCAGGGGATAACCTGCGGATTTTCAAAGGCGTGACGATGACGTATGGCCATAATATTTCGGTCGGAGATAATACAGTAATCCACGATGACGTCCATCTCGATGATCGAGGTAGGCTCGATATTGGCAACCGCGTGAGTATTTCTGATGGTGCAATGTTATATTCACACGATCACGACGTGGTCGATCAGACCGAGGTGAAAAACTACCGGACAATCGTGGAAGATAACGTGCGAATCACACAAGGTGCATTAGTTCGGGCAGGGACGCGAATCGGTGAAAATGCGTTGATTGGCGCACGGTCGATCGTCGATAAAGATGTGCCAGCCCACCATATTGCTGTTGGATCGCCTGTTAAAAGTGTAAAGATTAAATCAGGTTGGGAATCGGAAGCCACACCGGTCGATGAAGCCAATGAGCGGCGAAAAGAATCACGGCGAATTGAATATGATATCGACGACGATACCAACATATTTGATGAATTCAAACGAGACCTCTCGCCGCCAGACGATGGCAGTGAATGAAATCCGCTATTTCTGCATGGCAAGCAATAATTTGGTGATTTAGGCAAGCAGTAATTTCATCTAGCATACACGTTCGCCGATTTACCGATGTTTTTGTACTTCCAGAGAGAACAATATAATGGTGAAAAAATATGACAGATGTAGAAATCAAATATTGTGTGCCCTGCGGTCATTTGGAACGTGCTGAAGAAGTACAACATGAATTACTCGACGAATTCGGTCGTGAACTCGATGGTGTTCGCCTGAATACAGGAGAGAATGGCGTCTTCAAAATCTGGGTCGATGATGAATTAGTGTATGATAAGAGTACGGATGGTGGCTTTGATCTTGAATCGATAAAAGACGAGATTCGAGCTCGAGCAACTGCCTAAATTTTACGTTTAAAATTTTTTCCTCACGATAATCATGGGTGAACAGCAACGTGTATCTGTAAATCACACCGACGATACTGAGATGTATTCTCAGGATCCACCGTGAATACCTGCAATAAAATGACTATTCGTTGATCTTCGAACGTTCCCCGGAGCATCACTCCACGTGATGTAACAACAACATACGGGGGTGATGGTACTGGTTGAGCCGGTAATTCCAATCCCTGTGCTTGAAGGCTCTCTTGAAGTAGGTGGGAACACGCGGCAAGCAGATTTTTCTTGTCTAGACAATCCTGAAGGAATGTTTTGATTTGATCTCCCTCCTGTGTTGGGTGTTGATCTAACTTTTGTCGGGTAGTCTCTGCACAATCACTAATGCTTGCAAGTATGGCAGGATACTGGTCTCGAATATGTGATTGTAATGTAGCAGAAAGATCATTTCCTGCCATCATCCAATAAGCGATATTTGAAAACCCGCGCCTATTAGATTATTTCATTCAAATTGTTTCTCGGATCCAAAAAGCCGCAATGAACAAACTTGAGGCAAAACATTATCAAGATTCATTCGATTCTTGAGTTAATAATTGAGCGACGGTTGCGACAAACCAGATCATCCAAATTGCGAAAATCAAGAGATATGACCCATATCGTGTCAGCCAAAATGGAAATAAAAACTCACCAATAAGAATCAATACAGTAACAGCCAGTAACGCGAGTATATCCCGATTGTGCACATCAAGAGTCTGCATTCCTGTATATCATGGTTAGACAATATGTAGTTTTTAATACTTTGCTTATTGATGGGTCGAAATATCTATTGGGTTTACTTCGATTTGCAGAATTCAAAGGAGATATGGTAATATGTTATTAATCCAGGATTAAAGAGACAAAAACTTCCCGCCAATCGTGATTTGATCCACCGATAAAATCATCTCCTAATTAAATAAGGTTTGACCATAGCTATCCTCGATAATGAGTAAATTGATCAAGTTGTTTGAACTATCGAAACTCGAAACAGTGCCAATAAGCGTCCATTTGATCGGTATCACAGTAGTTTCTACAAACTGGGTAGGGCGAGTGCCTCGGGGCTAGAAACCGAAGAAGTTCACCACTGTTGCTATTGGTATTCCACACTTTGTGTGTTCAAGAGCGGTTCATCCGTCTCTGATGTCCTTATTGCTTGCTGGCGGGACATCTGCATCAGGCGGTTCCGATTGCAGGTCGCTGTCCATATCCGTTTCCTGTGGTGTCTCAGTTCGTTCCTTTGCTGGCCTGACTGGATCCTGCCGCCTTCCACCCATCTCAGGTTCTGTCTTGGTTGGTGCATCGATGAATTGGACGTTTCTGGCGATGATTTCGACAACTTTCCGGCTTTGGCCGTCGTCGGCTTCGAAATTGTCGATTCTGAGTCGTCCATTCACGGCCACCGTCCGTCCTTTGGCCAGATATTCGGCACAGATTTCTGCTTGCTTCCCCCATACCACAATCGGCACATAGGTGGTTTCTTCGCGGGAATTACCGTCCCGATCTCGATACTGGCGGTTGACAGCGATCGAAAATCTAGCCTTGGGTGTCCCATTGATGGTTTTGATGTTCGGGTCGTCTGTCAATCTGCCAACCATTACCACGTTGTTGAGGCCAGTCATTATCGGAATAATGCACTCATACTATTTCCTTCTTTGGAATGCTTGAAACTATCGATTGTTGACAATTTTATGCTTTGAATATCGATGGGTCGTTACCTGATTGGTATGAGCGTTAACTGTGGGATTTCGAGACCGAAGTGTGTCTTTTTTCTCACAACGTTTGTGACCCCAGTGAGTGGATCCAAGATGAGTCTGTGAACCCTAATATTCCTGTATATCACGGTTCAAGGTGACGACCTCGGGATGAGTTCACGGTATCTCGAAAACCATAATTCTGTAGGAACGTGCTACAAACCTAATATATAGGTAAGAAAAATCAATTACCTACCAATTATGATGAAATCATTCGAACTATTATTGGCCAAGGAATTTTCGGGAAGGCAGACACAAAGCCTTGCCATTCGGTACTAGGAACAGGTTAATTATCCTCTTCGTCATCTTCTTCGTTAAATTGGCGGTACAAAAGTACAAGCAATAAGAAGAGTAACAAGAGAAATAGTAAACATATATAACAAACATCTCCAACCGCGATCCCCCCAGAAGATCTATTCTCTTCGTTTTTGGTGTTTTGACCATTCCCTGATATGTTTCCGCCTCCAGTGGACTCATTTCCCTCACCGCCACCATTTCCTAATTCACTGGTCGGTCCGTTATCTGGTTCACCGACAGCGACTATACCTCCACCCCCGATGAAAACAGTACCATCGACAAACGCCGGCGCACTTACTTCATCCCCACCGACGGAGACCGTTTCTTTCACCTCCCCGCTATTTCGATCGACGGCGAAAAGATCTCCAGCTGCCAAGATGAAGACAGTATTGCCCACGACTATCGGCCCACCACTGATCCGCTGTCCGGCTTTGTCTTTCGATAAATCTACGGTCCATCGTTTTGTACCTGTTTTGCGATCATAGGCGATAATCCCATGGCCGTCGAATTTCTCTGCGACCTGCGTATTGGTATATCCAACAAACACTGTCGATTCAGTTACGGCAGGGCTCGTATATATTGATTCTGACATTGCTCTCCATAGCTTTTCACCAGTGTTGGCATCGAGCGCATATACCCCACCCCAAGCCGCACCAAAGTAGACCATATTACCACGAACTGTCGGAGCCGAGAGGGAATCATGGAACGATCGATCGTCATTTGCGGGTGTCGCAAACGTCCAGAGTACCTCTCCAGTGGCACTATCCAATGCCTTTATATCAGGGTAATTAAAACTCCCATACCCCGAGACAAAAATTATCCCATCAGCAGCTGCAGGACCTTGATATCGTGTTGGTGTTCCAAGCCCCTGGGAGTGTCGTTCAGTCCACCGTACCTTACCAGTTTGCGCATCAAGAGCCCTGATATGTGTATAGTCTTGGTGGTAAACAATATCGTCTTGAACCAAGGGCGCACGTCGTTCCAAGAAAGAAGTTATTTGAGGACCCCCGGAATCACGGTCGAAGGTTTGCTTCCATACAACTTCTCCACTCCCCAAGTCAAAGGCATATAATCCCGGATCTTCGGTCCCAGCATGCACCTTTCCTCCGGCGATTGCTGGCGGACCAAAACGTTTGTTTTCGAACCGCCATTGTTCGTTCCCAGTCTGGGCATCCACAGCATACAGCGGCCCGTCACGGTTTGGAGCTACAATCGTCCCGTCAGCTACAACCGGAGAAAGATATATGACCGGATCCTCCTCAGGTTTGAATCGCCACTTTTTCGTCAGTGAAGAGTCCATTGAATAATTCGGGCGGTAACCTGTTCGGGCAATAGTATGCTGGACGTGGTCCCAACGTCCACTCTTTTGGGCGTTGTCGACAGAAGTTACGTCTGATTTCACACTATCCGTTAACTGATTCGATGCGAGACTCGTCCCTGTTGTCGCTGTCACTCCTCGTAACAACCCACGCCGCGTGACAGACGACTCTATATCCATGATACGTAAAAGTGAGTTTATTAATAAAAAATATTCATGAAATGTTCTATATCTATTATTGATAAAATTGACCATAAACGGTATCTGAAATCTCGTCAGTAAATTATAAAGACTACAATGCGAATACCACCGCCTTCAGGCGGGTGGTGAAGCCGACACGATGGACGGGAATCGACTGTTCCAATCACAGGGCCAGATATTCCACATCGGTAGGTAGAATCCATTCGATATATCGTTTGGATCCAGTTTCCGGATTCAGAAGCTTTACTTATTCGTCTGGAGTTTCACCTCTATGAGCGAGCAAAAAACAGTCTCCGAAGCCACAAAACAAGAGATAGAATCGTTCATCACTGACTGGCTTAGTGACAACCGTATTCCTGGTGCAAGTCTCGCAATTGTTGACAACGGCGAAACCGTGTATGCCGAGGGATTTGGAGCCAGGGACCTTGCTACAAATGCCCCCGCAACTGCCAAGACACGATATGGCGTGGCCTCAGTTACGAAATCCTTTACTGCCATGGCTGTCCTGCAACTTGTCGATGCCGGCCATGTTAGCCTCGATGATCCAATAACAGACTATGTGCCTTACTATGAGAATCTTGAGAACCCACCAACTGTGCATGAATTACTATCGCATACCTCCGGGATGCCAAGTGATGGCGCAAGTGTGGCATTGATTAGTCGGCTTATGGGAGGCGATCCTGTTGAGGTCCCACTCAGTTCGGACGATGATTTCTCTCGGTATGTCCGTGACTCGTTATCCGAGCGTGCATCGGGTGATCGCTTTTTCTATTATAATACTGGGTATACTGTCTTAGGTAAACTCGTTAAAGCGGTGGATGGACGTGAGTTTCCGAGATATGTCAATGAAGCCATTCTTGATCCGATTGGCATGGATCGATCGATTCTTGCGCCTGACGACTTCGAAGCACTGGATAATACGATGACACCATATCGAGAAGAAGACGATGACCGAGTCGAAGCGACATTCCCTGTGAAAGGTGTCGGCGCAGCTGGCGGACTTGTCAGTTCAGTCACCGATCTCGGAACATATCTGTCATTCCATCTGGATCCCGATGAAGCAGTCTTGGATCCAACGTTAGTTGCGAAGGCAAAGGACAAACATGCTGTTCGGCAAACATACCTCGATGGCACATCCCAACATTATGGCTATGGGTGGATGCGACGACCGTTGCTGGGATCTGATGTAATCGAACATGGTGGAAGTCTTGGTGTTTCGACAGCGTATCTTGGATACTTAGAAGATACTGAAATTGGAGTCGCATTGGCCTGCAATGATTCTCCAGAGACCCACCCACAATATGTCGGCCCAGCAATTCTTGCAATACTCGAAGATAACGATCCAGCGTCTGTGACACGATATTACGGCCTCAAGGCAAAGGCCGAACGTGTATCTGGCGATTATGAATCATATCATGGTATTCGTACCGCAACGGTCGAACCCAATGGGGGAACGCTTGAGATATCACTGGAAACCGCACTTGGAGAGCAAACAATCACTGCTATGCCAGAGACCACTGACCATGATGACCTCACGTATTATACCGTTACCGGGAACAGCGCCCGTGTCCCTGTCGAGTTTGAAGAAACTGATGATGGATTTGATCTGTACTACCAGCGATGGCGAATGCATCAACAGTGAACTGCCTCGGGGGGGCAAGCCCCTGAGGTACTCGGCCTGTACCGCCTGTAGATTGAACGGTCATCAATCGGCAAGAATGTGATAGTTCTCGACAATTATGTTTGGTTTCCGAATTGCTTAGGTAGTTTTGACCGCTTCGAGAACTGCCTCATAATCTGGTTCATTTGTTGGATCCTCAGCAACCCACCGATATGTTATCGTGCCTTCATTATCCAACACGAAAACAGCCCGATTGGCTATTCCATAGAGGCCGAGCTCTGGAATATCGATCTCAAGATCATATTTCCGTATGGCATCCCCACTCATATCACTAATCAAATCAAACTCGATATCGTATTCATCTCGAAATGCCCCAAGTGAGAATGCCGAGTCGGCACTGATGCCAAATATTGTCGCTCCTTGTTCGTGGAATGAATCGAGGTGATCCTGAAGCGCAACCATTTCATTTGTACAGGGTGGCGTAAACGCGCCTGGAAAAAATGCAAGGACAACTGGCCCATCACCGAGATGATCAGTTAAATCAAACGATTCATGCTCGCTTGTCCCAAGCGTTGCTGTAAACGTTGGTGCTGTATCTCCTTCAACTGACATCACTTGAGATTAATGAACAGGATATGGAAAAACCCAAGCACGAATATATGAGCTATTCTACATTTCGAGAAATCACTTGATACTTCTTTGTGACTTTAA
>JBDGRB010000188.1:0-7327 GCA_042218485.1 Halobacteriaceae archaeon
TCCACGCTGTTTCGTTCGCTCCTTGAGGACGGGGACGTAGCCTGTAAAAGTTAAAGAATCCACAAATAGCGATTTCAACTCCTTCCACTTTACGTTGTAATTGAAAACCTTTCATCCGATCTCCCCAGGCCTTTTGATATGCTTTCAGGACATCGATAACATCGCCGCCGTCATTTTCATCACCAACATACAACAAGCGTTTGACGTTTTGGACTTCTCCAAGTGGTTTGATAACGTATGCGGCAGGATTTCGTTGTACATATTCAATCCCGTCATCGAAATCAGTGAATACTTGATGCTCAATTGTATTCACACCATGTTCTTCTAGTATCTCCATGGCGTATCCTCGATCCTCTTCGAGGCGGTCAGTGTTCGGTGTACCTCCAATAACTGCTTTCCCTTGCTTTCTGAGTTCTTGAGCGAGTTCACCAGTGCCAATCTCGGATCCAACCCATATATCGTCGAATATAATCACATCTGCCCATTCAACCTCGGCTTTCCAATCGTCTGTTTTTGGTATAAATCCATTGCCTATGTCTTGATCGCTTTCGGCTTCGATGTAGTATTCCACCTCATGGCCTTCCTTGTGAACTTGCCATGCTAAGTCTGTAATGAGGGCTGCATCAGCCGATACGAAGAGAAAATGCTTTGATTCCATGATTATATTTTGAGCGGAATCAATATGAATTTGCTTCTCGGCTCACAACAGATATTGTGATTACTTTTTTCACTCTGAATCTTCACTATAAAGAGGCGAACTACGTGGAATATCGACACTTCGATCGTGGCAAATAATCCGTGCCCGATCTTGGACTTCGGATGGCGTGGGTAAACGTTTGCGGTTTTCTGTCACTTGTATTATCCACTCTTTGAGTTCCTCAAATCCTTCATCTCCTGTTAACGTTTCTGTGGCTTCGAGGAGTGTTTTATAATTAGCGCGGTAATTATCAAAGTTCTGTGTCCGAGGAACGTCAAGTTGTTGTCGTGTTTTTCGAATTTGGTTGAGAGCAGCGTTCAAATTAGCCATAGTAATCATCTAACTCCTATACTCATACAAGGTTTCCCTTAAAGAACTATTTGTGCTAATCCTAAGAAGACAAAGAATCCAAGCACATCCGTTGCTGTTGTAATGAATATTGTCGCGGAGGTAGCCGGATCCTTTCCAATCCGATCGAGAATAAGTGGAATGATTGTTCCAAAAAAGCCAGCAATAACGAGGTTGATTATCATCGAAATACCGAGTACGAGTCCCAATAAAGGATTTTGATTAAATACAGTCGCAATAATTGCTACGAGAACGCCGGTAATTGCACCGTTTACACCACCTGCGATCACTTCATTCATTATCGATCGGCTACCAGTTGCAAGGGAGATATGGCCCAACGCCAATCCTCGAACGGCCACCGCCATGGATTGAGTACCCGCATTACCACCCATACCGGCGACCACTGGCATATACACAGCTAATAATGTGAAAGCTGCAATAGTATCCTCAAATAGGCCAACGGCCCCAGCAGCGAGAAAGGCCGTCCCAAGATTAATTATCAACCACTTGTACCTATATCGCACCTTTGAGAGGGGATCATCAAGAACACTTTCCTCTCGTTGCACGCCCGTAAACTCATAGAGGGTTTCTCCAGCCTCTTCCTCGATGATACGAAGCAAGTCTTCTGCATGAATAATGCCTAGAATACTTCCATCTTCATCGAGGACAGCCACAATGCGTTCTGGATTTGCTCTGAAGACATCAACAACTTCACTATCAGGAGTGTCATAGGCGACTGTCGGTGTTGGCTGAATATGGTCACGGATATCTATTCGTTCCTGTTCTGTCATTGCCAACACCTGTCCTGGCAGCTCGCCGAGGAGTTCTCCATTATCTGTGAGCAAAATAATAGGTACCCGCCCTGTTCGTTCTTCGTAGCGCTGGACCCGTTGTGCAATCTCTTCGTGAGATCTTTCGATCCCGACAGTAACGTAATCCAGGTCCATTAATCCAGCCGCGCTTTCCGGACTAAATTTGAGAAGGTATTCGACCTTCTCTCGCCGCTCTTCACTCAATCTCTGGAGAATATCGGACCGCATTGATGCGTCAACTAATCCAAGCACGTCGGCTATTTCGTCAGGATCCAGCCGTTTAACAAACTGCTGAAGTTGGTCATGATCCATTTCACTGACGATCGTTTCTTGGAGCGTATCTGGTAATTGATAGAAAACGTCTCGTTGACGACTTTCAGGAAGTTGTTGAAATTTTTCAGCTGGAGAGGAAGAAACAGCGATCGCCTGTTGTACGTCTGGCGACCGGGTTGACATACCCTTATTATTCCCGTTAAGATATAAATAATTATTCTATTAGCCAAGAGAAATCATCAACAGAAAAGGCAGGTCGAGAGCTTTCAGACTGTGGCCTTGAGGCAGTTTATAAATTCAATATACTGGCTGTCGACCACCTAAACTTTGAGGCTCCTTATTGAAAATTAATAATGATTCGAGACCGAATGGAACCACAAGTAAAGCACCTCGGGGACAATCCCCGATGCACTCGTCTTGCTTATCTGTAGAATCGTTGCCTCTGGCAAGTGAAATTCTCCATTATAGGTAATACGCTCGCCCTATTCAGGATGTGAGAGTTGATCGAATTCTTTAGTCATATACTATAACCCCATGCAGAGATGCATTGAAATTAAGCTCATTCAATTATCGATATGCTTCGCCTGGTATGATTTCGAAGAACGCTCAATAAATCTGTGGAAATTTGGGTGACCGCGTATGATGATTTGTATCAGCATGAACAAAATCATGAAGGGTAACTAGGTCCATGTAATTAATCACGTTTCATCAACAAAAACAACGTTACAGCTACCCGTGGCGATAAGCGGACGAGATAGCTATTTGCCCAACCGATTATATTCGTTTGTCATTGCGTCCAGATTCAAGAAGGAAATATCCAGCTATGAGAATTCCCGCTAAAATAACGATAATCCCGACGATCAATGCTGCAAGGTCACTCATAGAGACCACCACTACGAGAAGAAATACTGCAATCAATGCAAGTCCGATCACTAGGAGTGATCCGTCAGGTAGTTGATTCAGAACGGACCTATCATTGCTTGGGGACGGTTCACTGAGTGATTCATCAACTTCGACCTCTCTTTGTTCCTCAGGGGGACCTATTTCAACCGTTACGCGATATTTTTCCGCCCCGTAGCCAGTGACGATTTCTAACACACCTGAGGCTTCTTCAACATCATCATTTACATCGACAGTCACAGGACGCGTAGAACCTTCTTCAACATAATGATTTGACGCATTTAAGGTAGCAACTTCAGAAAGGGAGTCATCCAAATGTAAATGAACATGAGACGAAGAACCATGATTATTTAATAGTAGTGTAAATGTACCTTCGGTTTCGAAAAATCCCTCTGTCTCTATCGAATGGATCGTTTCGCGGTTGAGGTGAACGGGTAAGGTTTCAGCCACGGTTTTACTCTCGTTGGGTATATAGAAAAATGTTAGGCTGATGATTCCTCACGCATATCTGGTGGTAGCAAATTCGGAATGCCATCATCGATCGGATATTCCTCATTACATTCCGTACACGTAAGGGTACCCTCGATTACTTCATCACCGTCCGCTTCATCGATTGTTAACTCAAGGTCGTGTTTATCGAGCGGACAACAAATTATATCCATAAGTGATTTTTTCATCCTAAATCACCGATATCGGAATTATTGATGTGATAAGGGAAAAGTATACCGGGATAAAATTGCCAATATCCTGATATTCGACAGAAAATGGAACATCCAATCCCTGAAGTAACCCGCCATTACTACCCTTCTTCGAGAGGATGGGATCGAATGATAGTCGCATCCCTTTCTGGACCAACACCGATGGCAATGGCAGGTATTCCCAATTCAGATTCTATATATTCTACATATTCTTTTGCCTCTGAAGGGAGTTCCGAATACCCTTGCTTGGAAATATACTCCCAATCAACATCTGGCCAACCCTGAAATGTGCGATAATTTGGTTCACAATCTTCCCATTTTCTTGCTGTCGTCGGTACTGTTTGTAGCGATTCATTATCTGTGATGTATTCAGCACAGACTTTGATTTCTGAAATCCCACTTAGGACATCGATATGGTTAATCGCGATCCCCGTTAATCCGTTGACCCTCGTTGTGTGCCGAAGCATCGGCATATCAAGCCAGCCGATGCGGCGGGGACGGCCAGTGACGGTTCCATATTCCCCTCCTTCTTCTCGAATCGTTTCTGCAATATCGCCAGATAATTCGGTCGGTAATGGGCCCGATCCCACACGAGATAGGTAGCTTTTGACTACCCCTATTATGTCGCCATTACCAATGATAGAGGGACCAAGTCCACTTCCAGTCCCTGCATACCCTGCGGATGGGTTTGATGATGTAACATATGGATAATTTCCATGATCAATATCTAAATGGGTGCCTTGAGCCCCTTCAAATATGATCGATTCTCCAGACGACAGACGAGATGCCAAAAAGTTACCACAATTAACAGTCATATTAGCTTCATTTAATCGTTCACCATACCCTCTATATTCCGAATATATCGCATCAAAATTCAATTGGTCTTCTACGTCTGTATCAAATACCTTATTTATATAGGTTCGTTTTTGACGAACTAAATATTCCAGTTTGTCGTAGAGGGTATCAGGATCAAGTAAATCAGCCACTCTAATACCTCGACGGGCCGCTTTATCTTCATATGTTGGACCGATTCCCCGCCCAGTGGTCCCGATTTCCTTATCTGAATCACTTTTGCTTGCCTCTTCTATTCCATCAAGTGTTCGATGGAACGGCAAAATCACGTGAGCGCGTTTTGCCACTTTAACATTGGGTACCACTCCTCGCTCTTGTAATGAATCAATTTCTTCAAATAAGGTTCGTGGATTAATTACACAACCATTGCCAATCACGCCAGTTTTGCCTCTGATAACACCGCTCGGTATTAACGAGAGTTTATACTCATTATCATCTTTAACTACTGTATGTCCTGCGTTGTCCCCACCTTGGTATCGAACTATAATATCAGCGGGTTCTGAAAAAACATCGACAATACCACCTTTTCCCTCATCGCCGAATTGGGATCCGAGAATCGTGATGGTCATATCGAAGAGTCGTACAATGCGTATTGTAAAACCCATTTCGATACTAGTTGAGAGGTGACCTACTTCCACATCTATCCACGGCTTGGGAAGCCCCGCCGTTCACGGCGGGGAGGAGGTCACGCTTACATAAAATCACTAGAACGATTTCGATCACCGAACGTTTATTGTATTTCAAATGAAACAAATAACTTTCGATAAGAGTGGAAAATTCTGGATTATAAGCGATCATCTCTGGAATTCGAATATTTTAACAATAACTTTTAAATTAGCGTATGACAAGTTAACATATATCATGATAGATCGGCTTGAGAAGGAAGTCGATATGCTGGAACGCCATCTAGAGGTACTCCGAATGGTAATAGAGAATGAACCAATTGGGATTGTTAAAATGTCGAACGAAACGGGGTATCCCCATCATAAAGTGCGTTATTCACTACGTGTACTTCAAGAAGAAGATCTCATTGAACCATCGAGTCAAGGTGCAATCACAACTGACCGCACACAAGAATTTGTTGAAGAATTAGATGAAAAGCTTCGCGATACTGTTGAAAAATTGGAAAACATGCAACTTGGAGAAGAAGATCCCCTCGAAAATACCCCTGAAGATTAGATTTCAGGGACAGTGATATGTGACGTTTCACCACGAGACTCAATAAATACGAGATGAAAGCCAGACTGACGGTTTAATTTTATATAACTATTGTTTTTCTTACGGTTCAATAGACCCCCATTTGTGACATTTTGAGCGGTTTTCAATGCTTCGGATTCAAAAAAACTCTTGGTAACATAGCACGCTGACGTTAGTGTTGAGTGTTCGGGAGCGATCGTTTTCGTGTTATCAATCAATTCAGTTACCATCGTGTTGGTCACTGGATCATGGCTGGAGTGTACATTTGCGACGATTAAGGGTTCGCCTGTTTTATTTTGGAAAATGACATCATATTGGACTTGGTGATCCTCTTCGTCTGATTTCACTGCGACACCACCATATAGATCGACACGCCGAATATCGGGAATTGATCTATATAGATCTTCAAGTCGTTTTTCATATGCGGTATCTTGTATTTCATATGGTAACTCTTTAAGGACCCATGAGATAAATTCGAATTCGTGGCTATTTCGAAGGAACTCCTCGAATGTGCGGCCATTAACAGTAACGTTATCTTCGTCAAATTGAGTATGATATTCAAGCTGGAGATTGTTATTGATCGAGTTTTTCTCCCCATCGAACATAGAGGATTGGAGAGTTGGTTGCTTGCTTGACGTGTATCGGATGAATACTTTCGTCTGCTGGAATGCTTCAGATTTCCTCAACGAAGTAGAGCTTTTATCCGATCCTGAAGGTTGTTTAACTCGATTTTGAAGGTCCGTTATTGTTTGCTGTAAATCCTCCTTTTCAGTTTGAAGCGCTTGTCGCTCCTTGCGCAGTTGTTTGTTTTCTTCTTCGAGTTCGGCTATCTGTTGTTCTAACTGTTGAATTTTTTCTTTGGTAGTAGGCTCTGTTGATTCTGCTTCGGTGGACGATGGCTCTCCGTTATCTGCGGATGTCTCTTGACTAGCTGATGATGGTGATTTTGGTTGTGATTCGTCATTAACTGGTTCTGTATTCTCCGATGAAACAGTCGTTACATCTGTTTGATTATCTTCATCACTCAAGTGAGTTTCTTCAGCTCTCTTCTCATTCAGTGTCGACCCTTGGTGATCAATTGTATCACTGGATGGACTAGTCGAATCAGCAGAGACATCCTGTCCATCGTCGCTTTCGCTATTATCCGGCTGTGATGCAGCCACGTCAGTTTCCCCATTTGAGGTTGCACTTGGAGGGCGTTCGGGCAAATCGTGAATTGTGATATCCGTCGGATATACTTTATAAATGCCAACTTCGTTATTTGCCCGTTCGAATGCTTGTTCGCCAGTAATTAAATCATCATTTGTCCCGACAAAAGCTACACTCATCGAGTTGCCGCTATGATATACAACATAATAGTCACCGCTTAGAATATTTTCACGTAATTCAATATATCCGGTAAAATTACCTGATATGAGTGTCTGGTGAACATCATTCAAGGGGGTATCTTTGGTATAATATTTTGCTCGGGCCTCCGTGTCTTGTTCTTTCATAACAAATAAGAGCGGGAGTGAAGAATGGGGTGCACGATAGGCGGTCCCGGATCCCTC
>JBDGRB010000277.1:0-7191 GCA_042218485.1 Halobacteriaceae archaeon
CATAGCGTTCGTGGGATTTGAGGTACGAACAGAGTTCGTCGGCGTCTGGAATGTGGCCGATAGCATCCCAGACACGCGAAATTGTCCATCTCCCAACGTTCCACAATTTCGACGCGGCAAAGCCATGCGAATCGAGGTCGCCACCGATTTGCGAGTGGTTGCGGATACTCGCTTTGAGTGTCCGGGTGACGACCTGATTCGACATACGGAAGCACAGTATTTGTACTTCCATAAGTGTTGGGCATCTCGACGTGGAATATCCAGCCGTGGCTACGATCGTGGAGAGATTCCCAGTTGTCGGGGTCATCCACACCCGTCAACGGGTAGGCTTTCGCCTCGCTACCGCTGTAAAATCCAAGGGTCGTCTGATTCACTTCAGATTTCTCGATTAGACTCGGCGCATGCTCCAATGTATCATTTTCATCTTATATATAACCGAGAACAAATTGAGAATAAAAATATACCGGAAGACACATAATTCTGTGTACACATAGGTTCCTGTATGCCCAGTATTACGGTCAATGTTGATGAGGATCTCAAAGAGCGAATGGAAAAGCACCCGGAGATAAACTGGAGTGAGGTTACCCGGCAAGCAATTCATGAGAAAATTGAGACGCTTGAAGTAATGGACGAGCTGATCAGCGAGAGTAAACTAACCGAGGACGATGTTCAAGAAATCGCCGAGAAAATCAATGAGAGCGGACGCAAACGGATCACAGAAAAGCTAGAATAAATTCGCTGATGAAACTAGTCATCGACGCCAATGTCGTTATCTCCGCACTCATCGCCGATTCGAAAACGCGTGAGTTAATTGTAACACTTGAGCCTGATCTTTTGACACCAGCGGTTGTGTATGAGGAAATCGAGACCTATGAAGATCTGATCGTGGAGAAGTCAGGGATGGAGCCGGATCGTGTGGCACAATTCATCGATCTCTTGTTTCAATACATTGAGGTCGTCCCCACTGAGGACTTCTATCCTGAAATCGAGACCGCCAAAGATGCAATTGGCGATACCGATCCCGATGATGTCCTCTATCTGGCGTGTGCGATTTCTACCGACGCAGCCATTTGGAGTGATGATTCTGATTTCGACGACCAGAACCTGGTTGAGACATACTCGACAAACGATGTGATAAACTCCTTTGCCATGTACTAATATCCGATCGAAACGTCATTCTGCGAATTTCATGAAAATCTACAGCTATGTATATTAATTCCAGAGTCCGCTTGACATTTTATCGACGATGTAGACGAGAATTGCGGTTACGACAATAACCACAACTGACGTCGAGGAGATCGCCGGCGTCAGTGAATATCGCAATGAATTGAAAATCTTGATCGGGAAGGTCGTAATCGACAATCCAACGACAATCTGGGCGATGATGTATTCATTGAGTGAAATAACGAAGGCGAAAATATAGCCGGCAACGATATTGGATCGGACTAATGGCAACGTAATTTTCCGAAGCGTCGTGATGCGATCCGCACCTAATGTCATTGAGGCCTCCTCGACTTGTGGGTCAATCTCGGCAAGCCCATTCGAGACCAGTAAGAACGGGAACGGCATTGTGAATACCCCATGGGCAAGAATTATGGCAATATATGTCCCAGTTAATCCGAACTGGGCAAATAAATTCAGGAAGCCGATTGCAAGAATTATCGGTGGCAAGATAATCGGCACTGCAAAGAGCCCATAGAAGAGCCCACTTTTGGGAATTTCTTGGCGATCAAGGGCATATGCCGACATCGTTCCGAGGACACCCGAGACGAATGCTGCTGCAAGGGCGATTATTACGGAGTTTAACATTGCCATTTGCCATTCATCCGAGCGCAATAACAGACGATACCAATGGGCCGTTATTCCTTGGGGTGGGAAGATGACATATTGAGTTTGGGTGAGTGAAGTCCCAAAGATGACCAGAGCAGGCAACAGGACAAATATGAGCATTGCCACAACGAAGGCCCGATACAGATATGAAAAGACATCATATTCCTCTAAGGCTGGCATATCAGGTCACCTCCCGGAAGTCGATAAAGTGTGAAATGACCGCTATGATTGCTAAGACGATCACCAATAACACCAATGAGAGAACGGATGCGAAGGGCACGTTAAACTGGACGACAGCTAATTGTTCGATATAAACACTAATGAAATACTCCGAGGGGCTCCCAAGAATTGTCGGATGAATGAAGGATCCAATCGTGAGAACGAAGACAATCATTGCGCCGGCCATGGCGCCGTTTTTCGAGAGTGGCAAGACGATATTGTAGAAGGTTTTCAATCGACTGGCGCCAAGATTCATAGACGCTTCCTCAAGTTCTCGTGGAATATTTGACATACTCGAATAGAGCGTCAAGACAAACAAGGGATACAGCGAATAGGTCAACCCAATCACAACACTCCATGGCCCTGGATACAGGACAATTGGTTCGAGCCCCAGGGCTTGCATCAAATTATATACAAGCCCATTCGTCGTGAGAATGACCGTCCACGAATAGGCACGAATAACATATGTGACATAGAGGACACTTAACAGTGACAGAATGAGGATCCGTCGCTTCCAGGGGGTTGTTCGTGCGATAAAGTACGCCAGGGGATAGCCAAGGAGCATATCCATGGCTGTCACAGCGGCGCCGTATTTCAGTGTGAGGATGACTTTTTGCTGGTAAAAGGTGCTGTTCAGAAATCGAATATAATGATTCAGTGTGAATCCTGGCCGGTAGAGGGCGATCCCTTGGGGATTGATATAAAAGGTAAAAATGAAAATCAAGACGAGTGGGATGAGAAAAAATATCCCCATGAAAACCAGGCCAGGAATAAGCAGCCCGTAGTTTCGAATAAAGTCAGGGAGTTGCTCTAAGTAGCGTTCTCGACCAAACTCCGTGTATTGTTCGGATTCAGTCATGGCTTAATCCTGGAGTAATTTTGGTGCATCGGTGGGAATTCTGACGGTAATCGTGTCACGGTCACGAATATCGCCAACACTTGCTGGATCAACTTCTGCAACAATCGATGTCCCATTTTTTTCGAGATGACATTCCAGTGTGCCTCCGAGATATCTAATCACCCCTATTTCGCCAACAAATTCGTTTGTCTCAGATGGTTCTGCATCGATTAACTCGATATTTTCGGGCCGAACTGAGAGGGTTACTGTGGATCCAACATCTCGCTGGACCGATGTTTGCGTCTGTAACGTTAACCAGTCACCAAGCTCAATTGTTGCCATATTATCCTCATAAGCGGTGAGCGTTCCCTCAAGGAGGTTTGATGACCCAATAAAGTCAGCAACAAATTGTGAGGATGGATCCCGATAGACGGATTCCGGTGATCCCGTTTGCACGAATTTACCTTCATTCATCACGAAAATGCGGTCACTCATACTCATGGCCTCACGTTGGTTATGGGTTACAAAGATCGTTGTAAACTGTAACTGTTCGTGCAAGCGGCGTAGCTCAACCTGCATCTGTTCACGCAGTTTTTTATCGAGACTGGCGAGGGGTTCATCGAGTAACAGAACCTCCGGCTCAAGGGCGAGTGCCCGCGCCAGTGCGACCCGCTGTTGTTGGCCGCCGGATAATTCCTGTGGATCCCGATCACCGATATCGGGGAGTTGGATTAATTCAAGCAGCTCTGTTACTTTCGCTTCGATATCGTCTTCATCCATATCGGTACTTTCACGCAGGCCATAGGCGATATTATCGAAGACGCTCAGATGGGGGAAGAGCGCAAATGACTGGAAAACCATCCCGACATCCCGTTGATACGGTTTGAGATGGGTAACATCCTTCCCACCGATTTTGATAGTCCCCTCTGTGGGTTCCTCAAAGCCCGCAATCGTTCGCAGCGTTGTCGTCTTACCACACCCACTTGGGCCGACCAAGGTCACGAATTCGTCATCGTGAATCTTCAGCGAGACATCATCAACGGCAACAACATCTCCATATCGTTTTGTCAAATGTTCGAGTTCAACATCTGCCATAGTGAATCGAAGGTATATTGTACTGTTTTTGATACTACGACTTTGTAAGCGTATGTATCTGTCTCAAATATTGATTGCTAGTGATTTTGCAGTCAGTTATGCTGCACCAGTAATGAACTTATTCCACTGACTGTTCATGTAGGATTGGTGGTTGTAGAGGTATTTATAATCGAAGTTAATGTGGCCGCTTGGTTTACGGCCACCAAACACAACCTGTCGGAGTTTGTCTGAGAGGTTCGCATTCTTGACGGCAGGTGCCGTGAAGAGCATGCTACTAAGTTTGCGTTGTTGTTTTGGTTCGAGCGTGAAGTTCATGAAGTCAAATGCCTTCTGTTGTTTTTCTGAGCCCTTCAATAAGGTCCACTCACCGTGATCGCCGATCCAACCCTCTTCGGGGAGGATCCGTTTGAATTCCTTATTTCTGCGTGTCATGACTTCGGAGACATCAGCCCACATCTGGAGGATACCGACCTTCCCTTTGCGCATATCTGCCTGGCCTTGCGCTTCATTCTTATAGAAGCTCTTGATTTGTGGTTTGGTTCCCTGCATTTTCTTGTAGGCTTTATCGATGCCTGATTTTGTTGACAGTAATGATTCACCTTCATCAAAGTACAGCATTCCCGCAAGCCATGGGAAGTATGCATCGGCGAGTACCGATGATGGTTCCATCTGATTCTTGTATCGATCATCCCACCAGGCTTTCCACGATGTTGGTGGCTGATCGATTTTGTTCGTATTGATGATCATCGCCTGGAACCATGCACTCACACCAGCGCCATAGTAATTGCCGCCTTGTTTTGTCCGATACCGTTCATAATTATGTTTCACATTGGGAACGTCGTTCACTGAGAAGGGCTGATAAATATCATTTGCTAAGCCCTTTGCGAGAGCTTCAGTGGATTGTACAAGCACATCGACGGGCGGATTTCCCTGTTGGACTTGTTTTTTCAATTTGAGAATTTGTGGTACGTTTCCGATCGGCTCGATTTTCAATTCATTGCCCGTTTGTTCTTCGTAGGGCTTGAAGAACGCCTTCGTATACATTTCTTTGAAAATGCCACCGAATACTCCGACACGGAGCGGCCCTGTCTCGCCGCCACCGCCGAGCAGATTGCCACCAATACAGCCACTTAAGCTAGCGATACTCCCTGCGCCGACTGCCTTGAGAAATGAACGCCGATCAGGTATTTTGCTTGACTCTGACATGGGATTGTCCCACATGGTACTATCAACGTTTTGAGGTTAATTCTTACGGTAAATACACCAAATTCATTGGAATTTGGAGATTATTTTTGTAAATATTACAAAAATTTTTGATGATTTTTGTAGAAAGTAACTACTTTCGAATCTATACAGAAGACAGACCGAGTATCTCGTGGCTAGACCACCGAGGTACTTCATGAATGCTGAGTTTCCTGATAATGGCTATACAAGAACAGGTCTGCCCGTAGACCGGCAAATATCCCACCGCTTGGGAAGCCCCGTCGTTCACGACGGGTAGGAGGTCACGTACATTCCAACCTAAGATGGTTCATTCTCGCATGGCTTCAGATAATTCGAGAAATGATGACACCTCCATATCTGGATCGCTACCGAAGGAATGCCATGGATCATCGTCTCGATTAACCCACACGCCTTGCATCCCTGCATGCATTCCTCCAAGGACATCTGCCCAGCCTGCTGTCACATGGGCGATTTCCTCTATTGGCGTGCCAGTGCGGGCGGCTGCATATCGATATATGCCCACATTCGGCTTGAACGTCTTGATTTCGTCGGCACTAATCGTATCTTCAATTATATCGCCAATATCTGCTTGGTCAACCATCGAACTCAACATCGCTGGATTGCCATTCGAGAGGACATAGCAATCATAGCCAGCCTCAGCAAGCCGCGACAACCCTTTGCGAACATCATCGAAAACATCCAGTTCGTGATAGCTCGCAAGGATTTCATCTCGTTCATCTTTGGACGTCGAGACGTCATAGACATTGAGCGCATATTCGAGGGCATCACGGTTGATCTCATAGAATGGCTTATACGCATCGATTGCTGACGCGATGAAGGTATATTCCAACGACTGTGTTCGCCATACGTTTGCGATGGCAGTCGGGTTATCGGTATATTTTGCAAGCCGTTGGGTCGTTGCTTCGACATCGACGAGTGTTCCATAGGAATCAACAGTGATCGTAGTGATCGTGTCGGGTTCGATTGTCATATACCAGTGTTTGGCGTGGATCCCCATCAGTGCTCGGAATCGATTGGTGGATATTTATCGGCGATAACGTTTCTCCAACAGAGAATAAATTGCACGTCATCGGTTAGGTGATGAAATATTATTAGAAATGTATTCGGATATATTACCCCCCGTACTAAAATAATCGGTAAATATACATGGAATTAAATTTTATTTTTCGTGAATCATAAGTTATTAGCAGTTTCGACCTGAACATTATCTTAAAATAGCTGATAACTTCTTATTATTTTTCGTATTTAAAATATTTAATTTTAATAATATAATATCCACGATGTTTCTATCGTCCTGTAAATTTGACATATAAATCAGATATTATATACATCGATAGTTTTTTTACGGTATCTTTTAATAAAAGAACTAATACATGGGACTTCAGGGGGCCATCTTTGATCAATCATTTATAGCTTCTTCTATAATACCTTATGGTTCCAAAGGAGGGGGGCTCCAATGGCTAAGGAAATAGACCAAAAAGTATATGCAGATGAGGTGACGGAAATCAGTGCGGATCTATCACCACAAATACAGGAATTCATCGATGAGGATACCGTGGACCATCCAGCGGATCCATATATTGTCGGTGCCGACGATGAGCTGACACCAACTCTCTCAGTCATTCTCCCCACCTTGAATGAAGAAAAAGCGATTGGTGACTGTATCGCCCAGATTAAAAATGCCGTCGCAACGCTTGAAATCCCGACCGAAATTATAGTTAGCGATAATTCCGATGATCACACGCCGATTATTGCTCGTGGCCTCGGTGCGAAGGTCATTACACCGGATGAAAAGGGATATGGGAATGCCTATCAGTACGGATTTAGCGCGGCCCGCGGTGAGTACATCGCGATAGGCGATGCCGATACGACCTATGATTTCGAGGAACTTCCGGACCTTCTCAATCGAGCGATAGAAGATAGTGCCGACTTAGTTATTGGCAGTCGGTTTTTGGGGACGATAA
>JBDGRB010000259.1:0-7096 GCA_042218485.1 Halobacteriaceae archaeon
CAGCGATTTTATCGTAGGCATCCTTCGCAACGGGTTCTTCGTTTGTCATGATATCACGTATTTAGTGAATTTATAATAATTTTTATGAATCAATTTCAATAGCTATATCGATGCAGAATTTTATCTGATTATTCTCGTTTCTTTTAGTATTCTCATGATTCTGATGAACGGATTTGTAAAGGGTTATAAAATTCGAGATCGATTCCCATTAGAACAGACATATTTCCTACAGATGGCTCTTATTCTTCGGTTCAATTGCAAAGGAAAATATTGGCCATATCCTAGTCACATACTATCTTTAGGGATTTGAGTCCGGGAAAATATCGATAGCCCCGAATCGGATTGTGCTTATAGAATTTGTTCTTGAGTGACTTTGAATTTAGCAGATAAAACCGTTCCCAGGGCTAATAAGACGCCAATTCCTCCAAAGATTTCGAGCCACAAGGCGAAGATTGTCGCAATAAATGTCGCCAGAGCAAATATAATCGTTAACTTATCATCATTTTGTTCGAACCAACGGGCGGTTCCACGCAGTTTTTCATGTTTTATCCTTATTTCATGGCGCCACGAGTCATCCAAATTCCTGATTTGCATGCCTAACGCATATAAGTGAACTGTCTTTAGGATTGTGTTTGACACCTATTAAACGGAGGATGAATATTAATTTCAGGGTGTTCAGAACCGTCTCTTGGGCAGCCGAGCGATGTACTCGTTCTGCTCGCCTGTAGAACTTTATGGTGCCATCCGAGGTGATATTAGCCCAGTTATCACTGCTGTATCTTCGATATCCATATTGATTGCAATAATTGCAGTCATCATTATCAATCGGATATTGGGTATCGAACACTTTCTCCATTCGTGAATTATTCAGACCTACTCGTTTACGGCTTATGTTGTTCGCTCTTTAGGACAGGGAGCGTAGCCTAATAGAGTTAAATTCTATTGGAAGTTACGCTATAATAGCACGACCGACACGGGAGATCCCCCACCCGAATAGTATGAGAAAGCCACCCGCGATTATGTACGCGCGTAAGTGAGGACTAAACGATACATGAACTACCACTTTGCCTGCCCCACTGATTCGGTGTGTAAAGTGAGTACTTCCGAAGAGTGTCTCAAAGAACCCGATCACTGCTGATCCAAATAACACTAACCCGAACCCAGTTATGAGTGCTGCTTCATCGATAATATCATATTCGGAAGATGCTGATGACATGAATCTCACTGAATTATCCGAGCAGATACCGCAACCATGGTGTTGATTGGACAAATTCCAGTTGTTCCAAATACGCATCGATTCCCCAAACTCGCCCGGCCCCAAAGATCAGTATCGTGAGAAATACTACGACTCCCAGCAGATCGCCGTTGACAAAGCTCCGTCGCCACATCTCATTCCCGAAATAGAAGAACGCCATCAGAACCGCTCCGAAAAACGATGCCAATCGCGTCAGACAGCCAAGAATTAACCCCAGGCCGATCAATATCTCCCCTGCTGGAATCACTGCGTTCACGATCATTTCCGTCCATCCCCCCGCCAACGGGTTGAGAATTGGAGAGACGATTGTCCCTTGTTGAGCGAGGAACCATCCGGCACTGAATTCTCCTGGCGTGACATATTTGTTCACTCCTGCATGGAAAAACCACCAGCCTGTGAGCAGTCGCAAAAAGACGACCCAATATCCGATCAGTTTCTCGGATATCGACATCGTGGTATCTCTCCCAAGGACCGTTATTTGTAATTGGTGTGTCATATATCTGGCTCGTGAGTACTATGTTCTATAAATTCTCAAAAGCTATGCCAGGCGAGCGAGCATACGATGCTTTTTATTCTTCGTGGTGATGGGTCGTCGTTGTCTCGTTATGATGGTCGTCTTCGTGATGGTGGCCTGTTTCATTGCCCGCGTGATGGTCGGTTTCCTCATGATGCCCGTTTTTCAGTATCGACCGAACCATCTCGTTAAGTTCCTTGAGCTTGCCACGCACTTCTTTAGGTTTGTTGTCAGGAATTTTTCCGAGCGCTATCTGCTCCTCGGGGTGGGGCCGACCCACGATGACCGTTCCAAGCATCCCAAATTTTTCGTGGGGCTTGCAGAAGTAGTGATATACTCCTTCGGTATCAAACGTATGTGAATATGTCTCACCGTTCTCGGTGAGCATCCCGCTGTCCCAAGCTTCCGTCCCTTTTGGAACAAGGCGTGGTTCATCGTTGCCGGGATGGTATGCGGTCGCGGTGTGATTGCCACTCTGGAGTTTCCAGGTGACAGTACCGCCAACGGTTACCCACGTAACATGCGGCTTGAAGTGATACGCGTCTGTCCCGGGTTTCCGAGCTGTATTTACGAGGACTTCCCGGGTTTGTTTCGGTTCGCTCACCTTCTCGTGATGATGTTGGTGCTCGCCGTGCCCAGGAGGATTTCCGTCGCCTTCCGAGTGGGATCCACCAGAGCTACCGATACAGCCTGCCAGTCCAGCAACGCCAAATCCGGCGGCACTTTGAAGCAAACGTCGTCGGGTTAGTCGTGTTTGAGTCATATTAGTCGTCACCTCACAGATGGATCTACGTCTCTGAGTAATATAAACCGGCTCGGAGATTTGCTGAGCCAGCAAAACAGCTATCTTTTTTTAGTGTGTGTCTATCATTACTGACATATACAGGAACCGTACACGTGTGTCCACAGACTCAGACGACAATGAGACGGAACGCGATGATAATGGAGCGCGATCTTTGTTGGCGCTGCTTGGCGATGAATACGTCCAGGCAATTCTGGCAGCCACAAGTGACACGGCGAAGTCAGCAGACAGCCTTAGCGAGGAACTGGGCGTTGCTCACTCGACGATTTATCGGCGTGTTGAAGAAATGCTGGTGTACGATCTCATCGTCGAACGAACTCGCGTCATGGAAGATGGCAGTCACCATAGCGTTTACAAAGCGAATATCGATCATCTCGACATCAGACTTGAGAGCGGAGACTTTCGTGTGGAAGTGGAGACACGTGAGACACCAGCCGAACGATTCACCACGATTTGGGAGGATATTCGGGAGGCCTGACCATGCATCTTGAATTGGTGATTGCTAAAATTATCACAGTTGGTTTGGGATTACTGATTGCCTATCAGGCATACCAAGGCTATCGGGTTCACGCCAGTCAACCGATGCTGTACGTGGCAGTCGGCTTCGTATTGATCAGCGTCGGTTCAGTCATCGAGGGTGTGCTGTTTGAGGTGCTTGGTATGTCGCTGTTCACAGCGGGGGCAATCCAAACGAGTATCGTCGCAGCTGGCATGCTTGTGATCTTGTACTCATTGTATGGTGGCGCATCACTTACTAACAACCGTCAACAGGAGCAGAGTGATGAGTACTGACTGGACACTCGTATTGATCGTCGTGCGGGTAGTATTATTATGGGTCGGGATTGCCACTACGGGTATTGCGTTCCGAGCATACCGTCGCCAGCGAACGCGATATCTTAAGCATGCAACAATAGGCTTCGGACTGATGACATTAGGTGTCTTGATTGAAGGGATGCTTTATCAAGTAACACCGCTCTCATTGATTCAGGTACATATCGTTGAGTCAGTGGCGATTGGTTTCGGATTCGTCACGCTTCTCTACTCATTTCTTCAATAAGGTATTGCTACAATATTCACCCTCAGTATTCAGCACACTATTTGAATATATTAGACCAACATGTATCGTTCGGTCAGGTGGCCTCCCTTAATTATACATTCCGAAATAATCCTGATCAAAGAAATATCCTAATTTGTTAGATTTTTGCTATTAATTGACAACTTGGCTCAGAAATTTGACTCCGAACCTGAAATATCATAAGCGGGCTTACCCTTAGATACGGAATGGTCGCTAGTATTTAAGATGCTCCACTTGTATAATCTAAGAACTATCCTCCTCCCCTTCTTGTGATTCGGTATCTTCGTCTTCAGTTTCGTTTTCTTGATTCTCCTCCTCGTCATCCTTTTCTTCATCGTCTTTGCTTTCGGTGTCTTCGTCTTCAGTTTCGTTTTCTTGATTCTCTTCTTCGCCACCGGTTAACGTCCCGTTATTGACTGAATATGTGCGTTCAACCTCTAATTCTCCTTTTACAATTTTCAGTTCAATTTCATCCGTTTCATTATTAATTGAGAAGGAAATCGTTCCATTTTGATCTGTCGTGCCGACTAATCGATTCTTCCAATAAACCTTTGCTCCTTGGATAGCTGAACCATTATAACTAAGGACAAGTGTTACGGTTTTGTTCTGAAGCGTAGCAGTGACATTTAATTTATTTAGTACTTCATCTTCTTCACGCTCTTCAAATTCAAGGTCAAGTTCAACTTTAGTATCTCCCTTTATAGCCGTTATCTCTACATCATCGGTAGGAAGCTGCAAGCTAATCGTTCCATTCCCATCCGTTTTTCCAATAACTGTATCATTGACCAGTACAGTTACATTTGAGACAGGAGTCCCGTTAGCAAGAATTTTTATAGTAATCGTCGTATTCGGGGTCACCGTGCCGTTTGCGATCAAAATATTAAGAGTCGCAGTATTTGCGTCTTCTTTTTCTTCTGTTTCATTTTTTTCGTCTTCCTCGTCTTCCTCATCTTCAGTATCTTTATCTTCTTCTGTGGCCCTAAATTCAATTTCTTCTTCGAGCTCTACAATGGTCCCTGAAGATCCATCGACGACTACTTCTGCCTCACCGGTGACTGTTTTATTCCTGAGACTGAACGCGAAAGTATACTGGCCTTCTTCGAATTTGATATCTGATTCTACTAGTTGCCAAGTGGCTGATACATTTTTCAAGGCATTTCGGGCAATTTCGAGAGCCTTCGTTTGAGTAATACTTAGATTCGTAGTATTATCTCCTGAACGTTCGATTTCTTTCGTAAACTCGCCATCATCTTTTTCGATTATCGTAATCCCATTTTCGGTTTGTAGTGTGACCGCCCCATCGGTATTCCCTAAGAACTGTTCTAATAGTGCGTTGGGACCTTTGCCCGTTAAACGATCAAGTTTGGAAACAGTCCGATTAAAGGCCGTCGAATTAAAGCCAGCGACTTTGAGAGCTAGTTGGGAGACATTTTGGGCCATTTTCCGAAGCTTGCGAACTCGATGTAAAAGATCCTTAGCGTTAGCGTTAAGTACGGCAATTCTCCGAGCCAACTCGTTTTTGGTTATTTCTCCCGTTTTGTATTTTTCTATTGCTTCACGATATGATTCAATAATTTCGTGCGCCTCTGCTTGTAATTTTTCTGCACGGTCAGCGATTACTTCAGCTCTTTCGGATGGATTTACCGACCCAAGTATCGTCATAAATTCAGTTTGTTCGATTACAGATTGAATATTTGAACTCGCTACCGAAATGACGGTCGAGATTTGTTGACCAACATTCGCATTAATATTTGATTGGGTTCTCGATTGATCTCCCTCATTCATTATCGGGAGAGCTGCAACGGGTAATATCGTGGCGATGACTAATATAACCGTCATGCTGAGGGTGAATACTGGACTCCGATCGGGCATTATCTTGTATAAAGAAATACAACGATATAAATAGGCAAGTCGTTCCCAATAAATTGCACTCGTTTACATTAAAAGATATCTTTGCAATGAATTGCAAACAATTTCGAGGTGGGCAGATAACTAATTTTTTCTTTATTACTGAATAAAAGTAAGATTAAATTGCTTCGTAACCACCAGTTATTCGTCGTACTGAATATCGTGCTGTTTTGCCTTCTTTTGTTCAGCAGTGTCTCTGCACAAATTCAGGATGAAAATTTAATTAATCATTCCGTAGATATTTCTCAACCAAAGGTAGACAATACAGTCACTCGAATCCAGATTTTTGCAAATGGCACTGCGAAATGGAAAATCGAAATTCGCACTCGCCTAGATAACGAATCTGAAGTTGCTTCTTACCACGAATTTCAAAAGCAGTTTCGTAATAATACAGATAAATTTCTTGATTCCTTTCGACGCCGGATGCAACGTGTGGTCACTAATGCTGAGAACGTGACTAATCGATCAATGCAAGCATCAAATTTTACGGCGACGACGAATATTCAAAAAGTTCCTCGACGATGGGGAATTGTAACCTATCGATTTTTATGGGAAAATTTTGCCCGTGCCTCGCAGGACGCAATCATCGTTGGCGATGTCTTTCAAGGTGGATTCTATCTTGCTGAAAATGATATTCTGATTATTAATGGACCGCAAAATTATACCATCGCTTCTGTGTCTCCGATCCCAAATACACGGCACAATGGGATTCTTCGCTGGAACGGTCCGATCAATTTTGCAGATGAAAAACCACATATTCGGTATGTACTCACTGAATCGATAACTCACGAACAGACTCCAACAACCACCGACCAAAACCAGGGAACTATGGAGAATGGCCAATCACGGTATCCATCGTCGCTTTCAGTATTACTGGCAATTAGTGGACTGACGATCATTTGTATAGCGGGTCTTGGATACTACATAACTCATCATCCATTCAGAATTCCTTTCAAATCGTCAGACAATGAACCTGTAGAATCAGAGGTAACAAATATGGGCACCCTCACGGATGAAGAAAAAGTTACTGAACTTCTCAAAGAACAAGACCGCCTGCATCAAGCCGATATTGCAGAAGAATTGGGCTGGTCCTCTTCCAAAACATCCCGTGTGCTTTCGAGAATGGCAGAAGCCAATAAAATCAACAAAATTCAGGTTGGAAGAGAAAATCTGATTAGTCTCGTAGATGAAGCAAACGATCCATAATATCCTATTTATCAATGGCAGCTTTGTCTCCTCCTTACTATTCTAAATACAGTTGTTCGAAATTACATCAAAATCCATTATATTGTCCTTCTACCTTTTGCATTCAACAATTGTTATTCGGGAGAAGATGACTATTTTTCATAAATATCTATAAAATAATCATCTCCCTCACGAACACTTATCCACTTCAATCTCTTTATTTAAACCAAAGAATGAGTCTCTTCAATAAATTGGGCCGCCAAGTTGAACGGTTTAAACAAAATGTAAACGAGGTGGCCAAAGACCAGACTGCTTACCAATGTCGGGCATGTAATACACGGTTTCATACTGACCGTG
>JBDGRB010000086.1:0-6909 GCA_042218485.1 Halobacteriaceae archaeon
GCGAATGTTCGCATATTAAATTCATGATACAGAGCTGACGAAAGGTCTTGCGTCGATTGTTCATCACCATGGACACACAGAACCTTCTCAGGCCGTGGATTCATTGTTCTGATAAAGTCCTCAAGACCTTGCCGATCAGCATGACCCGAGAAACCATCAACAGTCTCGACGTCCATATCCAACGAGAGAGTCTCACCACGGGTGCCATTCGATCCACTCAAAGGAATTTCATCCCATCCATTTTGAATTCGCCGCCCAAGGGTGCCCTGAGCTTGATATCCGACGAAAATAAGCGTATTATCTTCTTGGCCACCGACAAACCTGAGCCACGACATTATCGGGCCTCCTGTGATCATACCTGAGGTTGAAAGAATAATACAGGAATCACCATCGGCTATTTCTTTTCGTTCCTCATCACCGCCATCAATATGGTTGAATTGATCGGCTAAGAAAGGATTACTCTCACCATGGAAAATACGATCCCGTAAATCGTCTCGAAGATACTCGGGATACGTTGTATGGATGGCTGTGGCTTCCCAAATCATCCCATCGAGGTATATCGGCATCGTGGGAAGATCCCCTTGCCGCATTGCTTCTTCAAGAACCAGCATGATTTCCTGTGATCGACCAACGGCAAACGCAGGGATGACTATTTTTCCATCTCTATCGTATGTTCGCTGGATGATGTTTTTCAATTTTCGCTCGCTGTCCTCTTGATCTGTCTGATAATCATCACGTCCGCCGTAAGTCGACTCTAATACAAGTGTTTCAACGCGGGGGAAGTCATTCACGGCCCCATTAAATAGGCGGGTATCTTTATAGTGTATATCACCTGAAAACGCAATATTATACAAACCATCGCCAATGTGGAAATGAGCAATTGAGGATCCAAGAATATGCCCGGCATTATGGAGTGTTAATTTGATATCCGGACCAATATCTGTAACATCACCATATTCAAGCGGAATAGTATGTTTAATTGCCTTACGAACCATTTCACTCTCGTATGGTGGGGTCCGTCCTTCTTTTGCTGCGACATCAAGGTAATCTAAGGTTAATAATCCCATGAGGTCTCGTGTTGGTTCCGTCGAATATATCGGCCCATCATATCCATATTTGAATAATAATGGTATGAGTGCAGAATGGTCGAGATGAGCGTGTGTTAACACGACAGCATCAATAGAATTTAGCGGGGTTGCCTCGGGAACATGTAAATATGGTACCTCGTCTTCTGCACCTGGTTTATCACCACAATCAACGAGAACGCGAGTTTCGGGAGTACTTATAATGAAACTTGCTCGGCCAACTTCACGACAGCACCCCAGTGTCGTTATGCGGACCCATTCATCTTCCGACATTTCTTCTCGATGGATTTGACGGCCGACGCGTTCGAGAATGTCACGTCGTTCTTCTCGTTCGTGTTTTAGGAAATCCCGAACATTACTCACCGTCGATGATTCTATCGGCGGCGTTCGTAGTACTTCAGGTGTCCAGCCAACTTCCTGTGTTATTTCCCGAAGCGTGCTTCCGTGACGGCCGATTACCATGCCTGGTTTTTCGGCTTCAATTACAACTTCGCCTGTATCCTCATAGAAATCAAGGTTTGTTACGCCTGCTTCTTCAGGAATGACGTTTCGAATCCGTTCCCGCGCCTCAGTTGGATGTGAAAGCACATCCGGATCAGGTCGAACGGTAATCCGTTTACGCAGTTGGCTTGCAAGTTCACGAATCAATTCACCGTCACTAGCAAATTGCTTCGGATCCCGAGTATACACGACAAGTTCAGGACCTTCAAACCGTACCTCAGTAATGGAAATATTAGAAGGTGTTTCTTCTCGAATCGTTTCCTCGACATCGGCTAATTGACTGTCTACCGAACTCATAGTAAATAGATTGGATTACTTATAACACCGATATCATGTGGAAAGCTACTATTGCTATGTAGGTCACAAATTGCTACCGATACCGACGTTGTCTGATTTCTTGGTTTAAAATAGCGAATATGGGACATTATCCTCACATCCAATGGAGATATTATTACATCAAATGATATGCGGGAAATTAACGTGAAAACCCGCTTACATCTTATTTAGATGATGCTGGTTATAAAATCCTTCGCAAAACGAAAGAGGGTTAATGTATAAATATGTGTATGGAAGTCACCCCCGAAGTTGTTGCCCAACAACACGAATGGATGCTTGAACGAGCTACACATATTGTCCCTTTGATTAACGATCTCCGATCTAATCTTGGCGAGGTGTATAATGTCGAGGTCGAAAAGGTATCCGCTACGCAATATCGTTCGTCTGTGAATACTGTTTTTGATAATGGCGATTTAGCAGTAAATGTCGCTGCATTACTCGTACTATTGCGCGATCTCGATGTTTCATATGATTACCCTGGATTCGTTGTCGACGAACTACTCGGCAGAGAATTAGCAGGGATTATTGCCGGAAACCAACCATACCGATTGATCAGTCAAGCAACCTTTCACAGGGCAGATGTGATGGTTAATTATGATGACCAGACTGCAGGGCTTGATGATGTAGACGCGGCACTCGCAGCCGGATTTCAAACTCGGCTTCCAGGATGGGAGTGGACGAACCAGAAAAGCCCCTTTAATATACGGTGACATCTACCTCACCGTGAATCGTCTTGGGGTCAAGTCCCGGGCATTCGCCTCGACCACCTGTAAATAGTTGACATGGCTAATAGAAACCATCAGTCAACCGTGCTTCGGGGAGTTTAAGACAACGCCTATATGCCTTTATAATATGAGCGGTGAACAAGAACTCGGCATAACCGAGTCAAAAGCGGAGAACCCAGGTGACTGGTATGCTGAAGTCGTCAAGAAGGCAGGATTAGCTGATTATGCCCCGATGGGAGGGTTTATTATTACTCGTCCTCGGGGATACAGTTTGTGGGAATCGATTCAAAATCGTCTCGATAGTTGGTTCAAAGAGACGGGGGTCGATAATGCCTATTTTCCCGTCCTGATTCCCGAAAGCTATCTTGAGCGTGAAAAGGATATTGTCGAGGGCTTCGATCCGGAAGTAGCGTGGGTCACCCAGGGTGGTTATGAAGAGCTTGATGAACGGTTAGCAATTCGGCCAACGAGTGAAAGTATCATAACGCCGTATATGAGTGAATGGGTGAGAAGTCACCGAGACTTACCCCTTCGATTGAATCAGTGGTGTAGTGTAATTAGATGGGAAGCAACTGAAACAAAACCATTTTTCCGCACAAAGGAATTTCTCTGGCAGGAAGGCCATACGGCACATAAAACAAAAGAAAATGCGTGGGAAGAAGTGAATACTCGACTCGATCAATATAAGCGAGTATATGAAGAACTGTTAGCGATTCCAGTTTTGACAGGCCGGAAACCGGAACATGACAAATTTCCTGGAGCGGATACAACAACCACCTTAGAGGCATTAATGCCGGATGGCAAAAGCGTCCAGGGAGCGACTAGTCACTTTTTAGGACAAACATTTGCAGAGGCTTTCGATTTAACCTATGTTGATGAAGATGAAACGGAACGCACAGCATACACCACGTCATGGGGATTAGCCTGGCGTGCAATCGGTGCCTTAGTGATGGCTCACAGTGATGATCAAGGTCTTGTCCTCCCGCCAACGCTTGCACCAGAACAGGTAGTTATCGTGCCAATCTGGCAAGAGGAAACTCGGGATGAAGTTCTTCAGTATGCTACTGAAATCGCAGCAGAGTTAGAGGTCGAGGGGGTCCGTGTCCACCTCGACGATCGGGATGAACGAAATCCAGGATTTAAATTTAATGAGTGGGAACTCAAAGGAGTCCCAATCCGTATTGAAATAGGTCCCAATGAAGTCGAGAACAATGAAGTGACGATCGTTCATCGGCCAGATCATGAAACAATGACGGAATCACGAGCAGAAATAGGTGATGCAATTTCATCACATTTTGATGACGTGTTCGAGAAATTATATTCATCAGCGGAAGAACTACTCGAAGCAAATATTCGGGAAGCATCGAATGCTGAAGATATCCTTGGAACAATCGGCGAACATGGCGGGTATGTCAAGGCTCCCTGGTGTGGGGACGAGGCTTGTGAGACTGTTATCAAAGATGAAATCGCTGCTGAAATTGTTATGTTACCCTTGGATGAATCTACATCGCCGACTGAAGATAGTTGTGCTATCTGTGACGATGAGGCAACTGAAATAGCGTATTTCGCAAAGACCTATTAAAGGAAAAGGATCTCGATTATCAAACTGGTATTTATTATGCACGCACTCGTCATTGGTGGAACGAGATTTATTGGACGACATACCGTCAACGAATTATTGGATCACAATTACACCGTCACGATTTTCAACCGGGGTGAACATGACAATCCATTCGCTGACAATGAGGATGTTCAACATATAGAAGGTGACCGAACAAACGATAGTGCTCTCGAACTAGCTGCTACACGATGTGATCCGTCGATCGTTATTGATTGTGTTGCATATTATCCACGAGATGTGAGAGCAGCGACTGAAATATTTGCTGACGTTGATGCCTATGTATACATTTCGAGTGGAGACGCATATGCGACTGAGGAAATACCGAAACGCGAACAGGATACACAATTGAAGTCATGTACAACTGAACAGGCAACTGATGATTCCAATGAGACGTATGGGAACCGGAAAGCCGAAGGTGACCGAGCAGTTTTCAACGCCGCCAAACGTGGCGTTAACGCGATGAGCGTTCGGCCATGCATCGTCTATGGGCCATATGATTATACAGAACGATTCGATTATTGGATCGATCGAGTTCGTACGTATGATCGTATTATCGTACCAGGCGATGGACTAAATATTTGGCATACCGTCTTCGCCGAAGATGTTGCCAAAGCACTTCGAGTCGTCGCTGAAAACGGCCAGCCAGGAGAAGCCTATAATGTGGGTGATCGCAAGATAATTACACTTGAAGAAATGCTTGCCGAAATAGCCACGGCGGCCGACACAACTGTCGATGTTGTTGGAGTAAGTGAGCGAGAACTGTCGATTGGTGATCTTTCTGCCGATGACTTTGTACTTTACCGTGATTATCCACACATTCTTGAGACCGCGAAACTATCACAAATCGGATGGGATTCAACCGAAAAATCAACAGCAATACAGAAGACCGTTGATGAACACATCAATTCAGAACGAAATGGAAATGAATACGATCCTGGCAGAGACGCCGAAGAACGAATTTTGAATGTTTTAGAAACAATTTAGATGAATTCCTTGTTTTCCTCCGCCTCTCGTGAGGATATCACCGAGACTAGAACAACACGTTATTTTCGACACGTTGGATTTCTCCCACACCTCAATCCATATGGGCTTTCGCCTCGAAACTCTGTGAGTGGTTTGTTTCCTATATCATTTTTCGATAAATAAGGAATGGTGATGAGCAGAGAGAGTAAATTTTTCATCGTTGGGAGTGAGGGATGTTGTATGTTCGATAAATCGACTTGGATTCGCCTCCCACGCAATGTCGTTGTTGGACACGATGTATTAGATTCGGTTACTGATGCTGTCGAAGATGTTCATCTCACAGGAACTCCACTTCTTGTATCTAGTCCAACCCCTTTTGAAGTCGCCGGGAACCGCGTCAAATCAGATTTCGAAGCTGCAGGGTACCAACCTGAAACTGTGATTGTCGAATCGGCAGAATTTGCGTCCGTTGAAAAAGTCATAAATAAAGCCAATGAAATCAATGCCGGCTTTCTTGTTGGGATTGGAGGGGGAAAGGCGATTGATATAGCCAAAATGGCAAGTGATGATTTACAAATTGGATTTATTTCTGTCCCGACGGCAGCAAGCCATGATGGAATTGTAAGTGGCCGTGGCTCAGTCCCCGAAAAGGATACTCGACATAGTGTAGCTGCTGAACCACCGCTTGCTGTTGTAGCCGATACAGAAATATTAGCGGATGCCCCATGGGAATTGACAACAGCAGGTTGTGCTGATATAATCAGCAATTATACTGCGGTCAAAGATTGGCGATTAGCCAATCGCCTCAAAGGGATTCCATATTCAGAGTATGCGGGTGCCCTTTCAGAAATGACTGCAGAGATGCTTGTTGACAATGCAGATACAATTCGACCTGGATTAGAAGAATCTGCATGGGTTGTTGTCAAGGCACTTGTGTCATCTGGCGTGGCAATGAGTATCGCCGGAAATTCACGGCCTGCAAGTGGCGCAGAGCATTTATTTTCACACCAACTTGATCGGATTGCCCCTGACAAAGCTCTTCATGGCCATCAGGTGGGCGTCGGATCCATTATTACCGAATATCTTCATACAGGGATAAATGGAGAATGGAAGAATGTCAAGGAAGCCTTAGAAAATATTGATGCACCGACGACGGCTGATGAATTGGGAATTGATGACGACAAAATCATTCAAGCATTAACTACTGCGCACGAAATACGTGATCGGTATACAATTTTGGGTAATGGAATCAGTAGGGAGGCTGCTATTGAAGCCGCAACGAAAACCGAAGTCTTGTGAACCGCTTTAGGAACAGGCTCGCAAGACACATCTCGGTCTGATCCACCTGTAAGAATTAGACATGCTGTTGGAGGAAATCGACAATTTTCCGATATGCAGTAATCCGATTTTCAAGTTTAGAAAATCCATGTCCTTCATCCTCAAAAATCAATTTCTCAACTGGGACATGTTCGGCGGCTTCTTCGGCAATTTGTTTCGCCTCCCCAACAGGCACGCGGGGGTCATTTTCGCCATGGAGTACCAGAAGTGGGGCGTCTATATTACTAATATTATTTATCGGACTAATTTTTTGCAAGAACTCTCGATCGTCGTCAAGCGATCCATATTCTGCTTCTCGAAGTTCCCTTCGCCAATCGCCCGTGTTTTCAAGGAACGTCAC
>JBDGRB010000018.1:0-6888 GCA_042218485.1 Halobacteriaceae archaeon
GCATCTCAATCGATATTCCGAAGAGTTGGCAGCCTCATACCGTGCTGCTCACGAACAAGGTGATGTCGGGGATGAGGCCTTCTATCTCGACCTCGCGATGAATACGAAGGGGCGAGTGTTGGAGGCTGCATGTGGAACTGGCCGACTCTATCTCCGTATGCTGCGCAATGGGGTCGATGTAGACGGCTTCGATGCGTCCCGTCCGATGCTCGAAATACTTCGGCAAAAAGCGAACGATGAAGGTGTAACTCCAACAGTCTGGCAGGCTGACCTCCGAACGGTTGGTTCGTCGGCCGAGTACGACCTCCTCATTGTCCCGTATAATTCATTTTGCAATCTGACAGACGTGGATGACCAACTGTCAGCACTCGAGGCGTTCTATGCAGCGTTGAACCCCGGTGGACAGCTGGTTTTCGACATTTATGTTCCTCGGTACGATGTCATCGCCGAGTCCTTCGATGAGTGGCACTCGCAACGAACGTTCGAACACAATGGTCGAGAACTAACCAGTCGAACTCGGACTACCATCGATAGCCAGATCGACCAAACCTATCGATCTGAACACGAAATACGGGATTCAGACGGCAACAAAGTAGTTCGGGAGGAATTCGTCATGGCTCACCTTCCACGCCAGCAAGTGGAGTTGTTGCTTCGCCAGTCACTATTCGAACGGTGGTCAGTACACGGCGGATTCAGCGATAGTCCGCTCGAAGACGGGGATAGTGTCCAACGCTGGAGTGTTTGGAAGCAAGCCTAACCGCTCGGGATCGACTGGAACGATTTCTGAGAGGTATGCACCCAGTATCTCTCAATTCATGGATCGCCTCAAAAGGGTATGTGATCTGTTCTATGATACCCTCGGAAAATGATATTTGGACACCAATAAGTCCAACACCTCAGTTTTAATGTTATGAATGGGTAAAGGAAGTGGATCCCTTGTGAATAAGATCGAAGATAATTTCAGGATATTTGCATTGATCGCGTGTAAATCGGTGGGATTTTTCGTTTGCCTATTGACTTCTTTATATGGAGACTTCTCGATATTTTCGGGCCTTGCAATGTATGGATTGTGAGAGGACGTTTGATCCGGGTACTGTAACACATCGATGTCCTGAATGTAGTGGTATTTTAGATCCCGAGTATGATTACGAGGGAATGACGTTATCTCGTGATGACATGACAAATTCACGAACGAAATCCATGTGGACATACGAACCATTATTGCCATTTCAAAGAGATATTGCGATTTCATTATCCGAAGGTCAAACACCACTAATTCCGTGTCCAGGGCTAGCAGAAGAATATGGTGTCGGTGAAATTTATATTAAAGATGAAGGTCGAAATCCAACGGGTACTTTCAAAGATCGTGGACATACAGTCGCTGTAACTGCAGCAAAACAGCACGGGGCAACCGATATTGCATTGAATACTGCTGGAAATGCTGGCCAAGCGGCAGCTGCCTACGCAGCTCGAGCAAATGTACAGGCACATGTCTTTGTACCATCCCGGGCCGGATTCACGCAGAAAGCGATGACAAATGTTCATGGCGCAGATATGACAGTTGTTGAGGGAACTATAGACGATGCTGGTGCGGCGTATGAAGATGCCATGGAAAAGAATGATTGGTATTCGACGAAGACATTTGTAACCCCCTATCGACACGACGGGAAAAAAACGATGATATACGAAATTCTGGCGCAATTAGATTGGGAAATTCCTGATGGTATTATTTATCCAACTGGTGGTGGTGTTGGGATTGTTGGCATGCACAAAGGGGCAAAAGAATTGCAAAAATTAGGGCTAATCGATTCATTACCACGACTATTTGCGGCCCAATCCACTGGATGTGCTCCGATTGTTGAAGCCTATACGTCGGGTCAATCCTCACATAGGAAATGGGAAAATCCTGATACAATATGTGGGGGGATTGAAGTCCCTGATCCTGGGGCAAGCAAACATGTTCTCAATGCACTCACTGAAAGCGGAGGCGGGGCTACTGCCACTAGTGATGATCAAATTCTCGAATCCGGCCTTGAGATTGCGCAGTTAGAAGGTATCGAAGTAGGCGCTACAAGTGCTGCCGCAGCAAGTGGAGCGAAACAATTAATTCATGATGGAAAATTTGATGAAAACGATACAATAGTAATCTTGAGTACCGGCTGTGGGAATAAAGATGCGGATATATTACGGAGTCATTTAATGAGCAAGGGAGTATGATTTGTTACTATCAGTTGGTGAACTAACAGTGCTCATGGGTTTGTATGTGCCCTCTCTAGATGGTTTGATTATATCTCGAAGGCTATCTTAGTCAGAACATATATAAAAGTTAGATACATCTAATTTAATAACGACATGCTTAGTGATGTGATGGAAGATTATCTAAAGGCTATCTATATACTCGAACGCAAAAAGGACTCCAAAGTTACGACATCTGCATTAGCAGACCATCTCGATGTAACAGCACCGTCCGTAACAAGTATGTTAGAAAAATTAGATAAGAACGGATTAGCCGAATATCAAAAATATAAGGGTGTTAGTCTTACTCCAGAAGGCAAAACAATTGCATTGGAGGTTCTTCGTCATCACCGCCTCCTTGAAACGTATTTAACTGAACGGCTGGATTTTCAATGGACAGCAGTTCACGAAGAAGCTGACACGCTTGAACACTATATTAGCGAAGAATTCGAAGAGCGGATTGCAAATGTTCTAAATAATCCCCGGATTGATCCGCATGGCGATCCGATACCCTCTGCTGATCTCGATCCTATAGATGAGGAAGATACTCTCCCCCTAACCGAATTCAATGAAGGAGAAACAGTCGAAATTGCTCGCTTATCTGATCGTGATCAAGAAGAATTGGAGTATCTGGCAGATCTTGGATTGACACCAGGAACTATCGTCGAGATTGATGAAATTGCTCCAATCGGTATGTATACGCTTTCACTTGATAATACGTCACAAAACCTCCCAGTATCGATCGCTAACTCAATTCGTTGCCGAGCTGTGCAACCAGTTAACGAATCATGTTAGAATCAGCGCCTATCAATAGCCTCTCTGCGGTCATCGAGCGGTATGACTCGCTTGGACCGTTAGCTGCTGCTTTTTTAGCAAATTTACTGGCCACATTTGGCGACAAGGGTCAACTAGTCGTAATTACATTGGCCTCGAAATATGATGCAAAACGAGTATTTATCGGTTCAATGGGTGCATTCACTCTTTGGAGTGCCTTGGAGGTAATCTTTGGAGCATGGATCAAACGAGTATTACCAGGCGATATCATAACGATCCTGACGGGAAGTCTATTTATCATCTTTGGGTTATGGACTTTTAAACAGGTATTAGAGTCTATCCGCGTTACCCGCATATCTCGGTTTTTTTCACCATTCCATACCATATCAAATGGCGGGACTGTGAAGCCCATTGATGCCACAGTACTTCCACCGTGGGCGCAACGATTTGCCGGACAAAGCGCTGTATTAACGAGTTTTGTATTTATTATGTTTGCAGAATTTGGTGACAAAACGCAATTACTAACAATAAATTTGGCAGCGACATTTCCTAACGCACCGGTCAGTGTATTTATTGGTGTCGTGGCTGCCCTTGGACTGCGGACGGGGATTGATGCGGTAATCGGCGAGCAAGTCGAGCGAGCGTTACCTACTCGATATATTCAACTCGTTGCAGGACTCATCTTTATCGCATTCGGATTATTGGTATTCAACATCATCTCCGCGACAATGCTGTTGATATTTACTGGAATAACCTTGGCCGCAGTTATTGTTGGATGGGTATATCAGCTGATCTCCAGGTCAAATACCTGACTTAGGCAGGAAACCGCTTTTTAGTTGAATCGTTGAAAATATAAATTCGTACAATATACAATGGTTATACCTCCTATATGGTTCTCTCGATTATAGTGGGTATTATTCTAGGTCTTTCACTTGCTGCACCGCCAGGCCCGATGAATGCTATTATTGCCGAACAAAGCGTCAACAAAGGCTGGCGAGCTGGCTTTTCGGCAGGTCTTGGGGCGATGTCGGCTGATTTTTGCTTTTTTGTACTCGCTCTGTTAGGAGCCGTAACGGTCATCCAAGATCACCCGCAAGTACAACGGATTATGATAGGATTCGGCGGCGTGTTGATGTTGTACTTTGCCTACGATGCGTTGAAAAACGTTCGTCTGACAATCGATTCAACATCGTCCGAATCGCGAGGATTTCAAAAAACGTTCATTTTAGCAATCACAAACCCATTTCAAATCACCTGGTGGTTAACTGCAGGGTTAGGGTTGCTAGAGCCTCAATCCTTTTCCTTGTTCCAGGTAACACTTCCTGCTACTAATGGTATATTAACAATTATTGGCTTCTTTACTGGAATTTTAGTTTGGATAACGGTATTTCCGCGGCTTTTACAGGCTGTCAAACAACGGATCACTATGCTTCAGAAGATCATCGCATATGCCTCTGCGCTATTATTAGGGGGATTTGGACTATTATTTCTTTCAACTGCGCTTTTTTCCATATAGTTTCTTACCGACAATGTCTCGAAGCAGTTGGTTTAGCAACCTTATTTCATTGTTGCTCATCGGGGACAGCCAGCTATTTTGACTTCGGCTAAAGGTCTTCATCGGGAATCTCAATACCTGCGATTTCCATTTCCAACCATTCAAGAAACCACCGGACACGTTTTAGTCGCTGATGACCAATACTTTCCGCTGCATCACTTTCAAGTAATTCTACCTTATCTTTCCCGCGTTCGTAGACTCGATTTACCATCTCAGCCGAGTCCATATGGGTCCGCGATTCGTATCCCATCCGTAACAACATCAACGTGACACCGTTAGCCCCTACTTTATCGAGTAAATCCCCCTCTATCACACACTGTGTCTCGATTGGATATTCCGTAAGGTCTTCTTCGTCTGAGTGATCTGCAATCGCAGTACAGACCTGATCGATAAATGGTTCGGGATAATTCTGATGGTTTTCTAAGTACTGACGGGTAATTTCTGCGCCGACTTCTGCGTGCTCCTCCTGACTAGCTTCCAATTTAGCAATATCATGAAAGAGCCCTGCCACTCGGACGACATCGATATTCGCACCCTCCTTTTCAGCAATCGTTGTTGCTACATTTACTACATTCCGGACGTGATTGAATCGATATTCAGCTGAGTGCCAAGGGTACCACCGCATTCGGCCACCCCCCTCTTCGTTTTCAATACTCGCCTCCAGATAATCCCGTACAAACTCCTTCATCTCCTCGAACTCTTCGTTCGAGACAGGGGATTCCTTTATCTCAACACCCACAGCGACACCTCCCTCATGACAGACTTGATGTTCATATTATTTCTAGAAAGGTTGTTGCTATTCTTAGTCGTTACGACAAGGTGATTAAGTAATTGAATCAATTTTGATTAAATATGACTGAAGAACTCTATTTAACGGAAACAACGAAACAATCTATTGAAGCAACAGTCGAAGACGTAATCGACAAACGGATTGTATTAGACCGGACGATATTCTACCCTACAGGTGGTGGACAACCGCATGATACGGGGAAAATTATGACAGAAGATAATACATGGGAAATAACCGATGTATCGAAAAGGGACCGGATCTATCATACCATCGACGATTCACCACCAGAAATCGGAACGACCGTCACGGAGAAACTTGACTGGGACCGTCGGTTCGCTCTGATGCGATACCATACTGCACAACATCTCCTCTCTGCGATATTATTAGATGAGTATGATGCCGAAACCACAGGTAATCAACTATATCCCGATCGTGCTCGAATAGATTGTAACTATGATCGATTTACCGATACAGATTTAGCAGATATAGAAACTCGAATGAATGAACTTGTCGACGATGGTCGTTCTGTTGAATGGTACACTATGGATCGTGAGACAGCTGAAAGCGAACTTGATCCCGAGCGAACCCGTCTCTCGTTGCTCCCTGATTCGATCACCTCTGTGCGTATCGTTGAAATAGAAGGAATAGATCGCACAGCTTGTGCTGGCACCCATATCGACAATACAGAAAAAATTGGAAACGTTACAATAACTGGTCGTGAGACAAAAGGGAGTGATGCAGAGCGCATTCGGTTTACTCTATCAGAATAACTAATTCGAGGAAAATCTCGCTGATTCAACTGGTTGGGTTATTACAATCAATAGGCGGAGAAGGCCGAGTGTCTCGGAGCTTGACCCCGAGGCAGTTCACCGGTAAGGTTCCCAAACTTCCTTTGTTTTCCGATACAAATGTTTTGGTATGTTATCAGTGGGATCCACGGCACCAGATTTTACATTACCCAATCAAGATGGTGAAGAGATTTCACTCTCAGATTTTCAAGGGCAACAAGTAGTCCTTTATTTTTATCCCCGTGCCGATACACCTGGCTGTACAAAAGAGGCATGTAATTTCCGTGATAATTGGGAGCAATTTGAAAAACAGAATATGGTCGTCCTTGGAATTAGTGATGATCCGGTAGAAGATATCGCTGATTTCAAACAAAAATATAATCTCCCATTTGACCTCCTTAGTGATTCCACAGGAGAAGTAGCCTCAACGTATGAATCATATGGTGAACGAGAAATCCAAGGAGAATTACAAAAGGTTACACACCGTAATACCTATATTATCGATTCGGAGGGGAGAATCAAATATACATTCAAGAATGTCTCTCCAGACCAACACGCAGAAGAGATTCTGGAGACAATAAATTAAGAGATATCATCGTGTAGTTTCTCAAGAATACGTTCGGTAGTATTTGCAACAACGTCTTCCATGAACTCAGGATCCGATTGTGTGGGATCACCTAATCCTCCCTGCTCTGTTAAGTCATCAAAATATTCATAGGGTTTTGTTTCTGGTTGATCAAACGTAT
>JBDGRB010000214.1:0-6860 GCA_042218485.1 Halobacteriaceae archaeon
GAACGCTTACGGCGAGGGCAATCCCAGATATTCGGCAAAATTTATGATTGAATAAAGGGCACGAACAATTGGATCATCAAAATTCAAGGGCAATGTCAATTTCTCACCGAACTCGTTGCATTACTTATTGGTGAGTAAGAGTAAGAGCAAGTCACGATGTTTTATATACACCTCTTGCAATAGCCACCTCAGTGTTTTCTTCATCAACTACTTCAACAGAAACAGTACCAACATTGCCACCCACTCTATCCGTTGTTCCTTCAGCATACAGATCGCCCGTTGCAGCGTTGAGATAATCAATTCGCATGTCAATCGTGGGGACTGGCTGATCAACTTTTGAAACGAGTGCAGCCCCACCTACAGTATCTGCAAGGGTGAAAACAACACCGCCATGAGCAATTAGTTCGTCAGTATTCCATGATAGTTCCTGTCTCATTGGTAACTCACCTTCTGCATATCCATCCTCAACGGTCGTGATTTCGATATTGAGCAATTGGGCAAAGGGCATTTCCTCGAAAAATGTCTGAATATCCATATTAGTGATTTAGCTCGACAGCAATTAAATAAATGGCTGAGTTGATTGAAATATGAAGACTAACATACGAAACGATATTTGCTATATTACATTTGACCGCCCGCAAGCGAAAAATGCATTCAATGAGGAAGCTGCAACAAAATTGGCCAGCGAAATTTCATCAGTAAGTCCAAAAGAGATCAGTGCCATAGTTCTCACTGGTAAAGGAGATGCATTCAGCGCTGGTGGAGATATCGAGACGATGGCAAAGAGAGAAGAAACGAGTGCGGAGGCATATACACGGATTCAAGAAATGCTAACTGCAGAGTTACCCATCATTGCAGCAGTCAACGGCGATGCGGTCGGCGCTGGACTATCGATTGTACTTTTGTGTGATTTCGCTTATGCCGCTGAATCCGCACGATTCGGTGCTTCATTTATTAACGTTGGTTTAATCCCGGATATGGGTGCGTCTATATTGTTACCCCAAATAATTGGATTACGAAAAACGAAAGAACTGGTCTTTACCGGCAAGTTAATCGATGGGGAGGAAGCAGCAACGATTGGATTAATAAATGAATGTGTGCCCGAACCACAATTGGATGATAAAATTGACCAAGTAACAACGAGGTTGCGAAATTTGCCGACTCAAAACATCGGATTGGCGAAACAAGCCCTTCATGAAAATATTGGTCGTCAATTGCGAGATGGACTAGATCATGAAGCCCATTTACAGACCCTCGCCTACGATACTCAAGGCCATAAAGAGGGAGTGAATGCCTTTCTCGAAGGTCGCGACCCGAATTTTGAATGAATACACAGTTCCTGTTTCAGAGAAGGTTCTGATTATCGGGACGTAATCCTGGGACGGGTCTATCTATTGATTTGATATCCACTAATAAAATGGGCTATCGCTCGCGCAGCCGTTGTTACTGTTTTCGTCCCAGTATCGAGTGGTGGTGCACATTCAACGACTTCAAACCCACAGATTCTGGATTCGGCACTTAATAATCGTAATAAGCGAAATAATTCACGCGAAAGTATCCCGCCTGGCGTTGGCGCACTAACTCCAGGAGCAGCACTCATATCAAGCACATCCATATCTAAACTGATGTACACACAATCGACATCATCAAGTGCGTCAATCGCTTGATCAGCGCTAGATACAACATCTTCCCCGATTTCCTCGGCGGTAATAATTTCTCCATTTTGTGACTGAAGATAGTCATGATAGGTAGTAGAAGTCTCGAAATGGCGAGCACCAAGGACAACTAGTGAATCCAAGCCCGATTCGAATAATTGACGATAGGGAGTGCCACTTGATGGTTGGTCTTGGACTTCACGACAATCAAGATGTGCATCCAAACTGATTACACCAACTGATCTTCGTGAAAGAAGCGGTTCGACATTCCCGACTGTAACGGAATTATCACCACCTACCAAGATCGGAAATGCCGATGATGCATGCAGTTCGTTTGTAACGTCAGCGATTTCTTGTTGTGTCTCACGTACTGTCGATGATTCGGTATCAATATTTCCTATGTCACCAATCGAATCAAGCGAGCCGATATCAAAATGATGGGTTTTTGTTTTCGCTAATTGGTTTCGGATTGCCTCGGGAGCCTTTGCAGCCCCTTTGCGACTAATCACAGCGCCATCATATGGCTCACCACAAAGTACTACCTTCGTATCTGATAAATCTGACAGAGATATCCCTTCAACTATTTGCGAGAATACCTCATCATTCGGATCGGAAGGTTGATATGTCCATGCTGAAGACGCCGACAGCCTCATTGTTTCTCCATCGGAATATCAATATCCGACGCCTCGGCTTCTTCTTCGGCGAGTTCATACCCTGCATCAACATGCCGTATAACTCCCATTCCTGGATCCGTCGTAAATACGCGTCGTGCTTTTTCTGCTGCTAAATCACTGCCATCGAGTACAACGTGATTATTTGCGTGAATCGCATTCCCTATACCCACACCCCCGCCATCGTGTACGCTGACAATATCAGCACCAGCAGCACAATTCAACAGGGCATTCAAAATAGGCCAATCAGCAATGGCATCGCTCCCATCTTTCATCGATTCAGTCTCTCGATTTGGACTCGCGACGCTGCCAGCATCAAGATGGTCTCGGGTAACAACGATGGGCCCTGCTATTTCGCCTTCACTGACAAGTTCATTTATTTTGAGAGCGAATCGTGCACGTTCTGTCAGTCCGTTTTCTCCCTCCTGATAACCTAACCAACATACACGAGATGGGAGTCCTTGGAACGACACTTGTTCTTGGGCCAGATCGATCCAGCGATGGAGATGGTCTTTATCGGGGAATAGTTCCTTGACCACTTCATCAGTTTTGTAAATATCCGATTCCTCTCCTGATAACGCCAGCCATCGGAAGGGGCCTTTTCCTTCACAGAACTGTGGTCGAATGTACGCTGGCACAAACCCAGGGTAGTCAAATGCATCTTCTTTGTTTCGATGCTCTTCAACTTGTCCTCGAATATTATTACCATATTCAAATGCGATTGTCCCCTGTTGCTGGAGTTCCAATATTGCGTCGACGTGACGTTCCATCGTATCAAGACTCTCTTCAATATATTTATCGGGATTCCGTTTCCGCAGAGTATCGGCTTCATCGACAGTATATCCGCTTGGATAATATCCCTCTAGTTCATCGTGAGCAGCTGTTTGATCAGTCACGACATCAGGAGTTATATCGCGGGCAACGAACTCCTCTAACATATCAGCAGCATTCATGTGGACCCCAACGCTGTATGGTTCTCCTTTTGCTGCTTTTTCTTGTGCCTTTTCAATAGCAGCATCTAGATCCTTCATTTTTTCTTGACAATAACCTGTTTCAATGCGACGATCGATCCGTTCCTCATCCACTTCTGCAGCAATACAGACCCCTTTATTCATTGTTACTGCGAGTGGTTGTGCGCCACCCATTCCACCCAGGCCGCCGGTGACGACAATCCGACCTTGGAGATCTCCATTGAATTCTTGCCGCGCTAATTCAGCGAGTGTCTCGTACGTACCTTGAATAATACCTTGCGTGCCGATATAGGCCCACGATCCGGCTGTCATCTGACCATACATTATCAAACCTTTCGCCTCTAATTCATGGAAATGATCCCAGTTATCCCATTTGCCGACGAGATTCGAGTTTGCAATGAGTACGCGGGGAGCCATTTCGTGAGTCTCAAATTTCCCAACCGGTTTTCCTGATTGAACAAGAAGGGTTTCTTCGTTTCCAAGTGATCGTAAGGAATCCATTATTGCATCATATGCATCCCAACTTCGAGCGGCTCGACCGGTTCCCCCATACACGACTAAATTTTCCGGATCTTCACCCACTTCGGGGTCGAGATTATTATTTAACAGCCGTAGTGCAGCTTCTTGTCGCCAGCCTTTACACTCGATATCTGTCCCTGTCGGAGCACCTTTATATGATTTCCATTGGTCGCTGGGCTCTCCAATATCTAAATGTTCACCACTAGATTTCGATTCCTGCATATTTTATATTTATATTTGCATACCAAGGTATTTTACTACTAATCGATTCCCACTTGCAAAGAAATAAATTCTTCTCGAAATTGAATGACATACTATATCGGCCAATGCTGTTATAGAATATGAGGAAAAAGTAGATAATATATTCATAACCTCATTATATGAAGTGATATAATATGGTCGAGGAGCCAAGTGATAATCCATATATCCGGGATCCCGATTTGGATTTCAAAGATATTTCTACCCTATCAGAGGAATCAGCCAAAGAACAAGTTGAACAACTCCGCGAGGCTGTCGAGTATCACGACTATCGATATTATGTTGAGAATGATCCTATCATATCTGACAACGCATATGATCAATTATTCGATAGATTACAAACACTCGAAGACGAGTTCGATTTACATTCGGAAACATCGCCAACCCAACGTGTGGGTGGAGAAACGCTGGATGAACTCGAAACCCGAGAGCATGTCCAAGAAATGCTTAGCTTGGCATCATCCGGAGATGAAGAGGAGGTCAGAGATTTTGCCTCCACGGTGAATGATGAAGTCGGTGATGTAGAATATTCCGTAGAACCGAAATTTGATGGATTTTCCGTCGAAATCGTCTACTTGAATGGGTCATTTGATCGAGCTGTTACTCGAGGTGATGGCATCGAAGGCGAAGATGTGTCAGAAAACGTAAAGACGATTCCAACAGTTCCGCTTGAATTACAAAATGCCCCCGATTTTCTGGCAGTTCGTGGAGAAATATATATGCCTGAATCAGGATTTCAAGACCTCAATAAGCAACGAGTACAGGAGGGAAAAGACCCGTTTGCAAATCCACGCAACGCAGCGGCAGGAACTGTCAGACTATTGAATCCTGATAAAGTTGCAAACAGACCGCTGAATATTTATTTTTATGATATTTTGCAAACATCAGCCACAATCGAAAGTCAACGGGATATTTTTGATTTGTTAGATCATCTCGGCATTCGGATCAATCAATATAATCAATTTGTAGATGATATTGACAGCTTTATTGAATACCGAGAAAACATGCTTGAGAAACGCGATGAGTTAGAATATGAAATCGATGGTGTTGTTGCGAAAGTCAATGAGTTCGAGAAACGAGATGAAATGGGTCAAACTGCTCGACATCCACGGTGGGCGTTTGCATATAAATTTCCTGCGCAGACTGGAGAAACAACAATTGAACAGATAGTTGTACAGGTGGGACGGACTGGGAAGCTCACGCCAGTAGCACTTCTACAACCAGTGGATATCAAGGGCGTAACGATTAGTCGAGCAACGTTGCATAATGAAAGTCAAGCACAACAGTTAGGCGTTGGTGAAGGAGCGAGAGTTAGCATAGAGCGCGCTGGTGATGTCATTCCGGAAGTGGCTGAAGTCCTCGAATCTGGCGAGGATGTATTTGAAATGCCTGAGACCTGTCCCGTGTGTGATAGTCAAGTCGTCCAAGAAGGCGAATATCATTATTGTACTGGTGGGATGTCGTGTAAAGCCCAGTTAAAACGATCTGTCCAACACTTTGCCTCACAGGGGGCAATGGATATTGAAGGGATTGGAGAAAAAGTCGCCGATGAACTGGTCGAAAAAGGATTTATCGATTCAATTGCTGATATTTATACTTTGGATGTTGATGATCTCAGCGATCTTGAAGGATGGGGCGAACAATCAGCATCCAATCTGGTTGAAGAAATTGAAGCGAGTAAATCTCCAACATTAACGGAATTCATATTCGGGCTTGGGATCCGTCATATCGGCAAAGAACGCGCTCGATTACTTGCCGAGGACTTTACTCTCGATGAGCTTCGCAATGCAGATATCGAAGATCTACAATCAGTTGAAGATATCGGTCCAGAAGCTGCCAAAAGTATAACTGACTTTTTCGCCAATGAGCGAAATCAGCGTGAAATTGACCGACTTCTTGACGCCGGTATTTCACCCCAGCGGGTAAGCCGAACAGAAGAATTGCAGGGCCTCAAGCTTGTAATTACTGGTTCAGTTGCGGGCTTTACACGGGAGGAATTGATTGAATTACTTGAACGAAAGGGCGGCGATGTGACTTCATCGGTCTCTGATGAAACTGATTACCTCCTTGTTGGAGACAATCCTGGACAACGGAAACAAGAACAAGCTGATGAACATAATATCCCAACTGTTGATGCAGTTGAATTTCTCGAAGAGAACCTCGAGGAGGACGTATTGGAGGCCTGATACAACAGTTATCGAAACATCATCACATTAAGAAACAAATTTTTTACAAGGACACTAAAACACTCTAATATGGGCGTTCAGCCACCACCGTCGGAATCTGAATCTGAGCAGGGAGCTATTGATTTTGGCATTGCCGAAATTGATGCCTACCTTAAAGATGCCGACATATCATATCCGGTTACTCAAGACGAATTAGTCGAGACACTTGACAACCCAAGTATTGCCTACGATGCCAGTGGAAATACTATCAAATTATCTGATGCATTCGAACGTATTGAGCAGAACCAATTTGAACAAGAACAAGAGATAAAAAATGCATTATATCCTGTTTTTGAAGATCTCCGTGAATCACCGACTCCAGGGTTTCTTTCCTGGCTTCGATCGCTTTTCAGCTAATACTCACAGTTAATTCTCCCCGTTAATTATCTCCTCGATAGCTTCGAGAAACCCATTTCCATATGCATTAGTGGTAATAACATCAGCATGCTCTTTGACATGACTATTTGCATTGGCAAGGGTAATGGCTTGACCTACCTCTTGAAATAACGAAATATCATTTCTCGAATCGCCTATCGCCACTGTCTCGGTGAGTTTGAAATC
>JBDGRB010000099.1:0-6857 GCA_042218485.1 Halobacteriaceae archaeon
CGATTTAACGCGAGATTTGTAAAAGCAAAATCTCGAATTTCAGTTTTATCACCGTCGATGAATAGCCAAATGCTTACAGCGGCGAGGATCAGAAGAATCGTTAGCAGGCCGAAAAGAATTGAAAACCCGGTGAGCGTAAAGAGGATACTGGCCCCGATCGTCCCAGCAATCCCGGCGGCCATCCTGAATGCATTGTACTTTCCGATATAGTTAGCACGGCTCTCATTCGGTGCGAGTTCTCCAATTAGCGCGAGACTCAACATCCCGGTTCCTGTCAGCCCGAGTCCCTGCAAAATCCTGGCAGCAAGAAAACTTGGGACGGTCGTTACATGAGCAAAGGACAGATACGCTACTGCACTAATAATTAGGGCACCGATAAGGATTATCCGTTTGCTGTATCGGTCACCAGCCCACCCTAGGGGGATAATACCAGCTGTCCGTGCAAGTTCGAGAGTCGTAATGAATAGCCCGATAGTCACCCCAGTTGCCCCGAGCGTATCAATATAGTCTGGTAAAAGTGTCAATACAGTCATGAACCCGAAACTAGTGGCAAATCGGGTGAGATAGAGAGAAGAAAACTGCAAATCGTTTTTCGAAGAGAACATGTTGGCTCAAATTTTGTCTGGCATCCAAAACGGATTTCGAAACCGAATGCTCCATAATACGTAACCACCGATTTCGATGATGACAACATTAGGCTTCTCTCACATATTATTGAACGGGCAATAACTCCGAGGAGGGATCTACAGGCGGAGTAGGCCGAGTGCCTAGAGGGGGTGGACCCCGAGGTGGTTCACAGATAGCCATGGCAAGCGCCTCAAGGCGCTTGCCCCGCGGGTACTTCACAGATATTGCACGTGACGACGGAAGCCCACCCGTTCACGGGTTAGAGAAGGTCAAATGATCTGATTACGGTTATTTTACCCATCCGTTGTGGTTATCGTTAAGCATTGATCGTAAAACCGTTTGGGATCGGTGACGAAGCGTTCCCCTAAACGGGACTGAGATCGTCATCAACATTAAAATCAACACGGGATCCTCATAACTCACCTATCCTAAAGAGTTATGTACCAATATTAATTCTTTTAGGTCAGAATGCAATTAGATTCTCTGAAATCAGTCCTCCTTGTTTGAATTCTATCATCCAGGAATACCATGATGGCATCGGGTAGTATATCGATTTAGTGACAATTTAGTCAAGAATATAGGCCAAAGGGGACATTATAATTAGTGTATGCCACGAAATGATCGGGAAAGGCCACCGCTAACACCGGAGGACATCGACCATTCACATCTACCGGATCAGACAATGTATAAGATTCAAATGGAAAGTGAACAGAGTGAAGGTGTCCGTGCATATCCACTCACGATACGAACCAACGAGTTTCGATTGCTGTATTTCGAACTCGAACCTTCTGATGGAATCGATTGGCATACGCACACCCCGGGATTCGATGAAGTGAACCTCTGTCTTAGCGGACGAGCGAAGTACACTTTGGAGCGTGAAGACGGCAGTTACCAAACTCTGGAAATTAACCCGATGGAATTTGTATATCTCCCGGGCGGAGCCCGCCACAAAATCGAGGTCGTCGGCAACGAAGTCCACCGATCATTATCTGCGGCGAAATTCGATACAGCCGCCCGTCTGGAAGTATTGGAGAATAATAGTGACTCAGACGATACCATGGAAGGGACATCTCCACCAAAGGATGTACTTTGGGTTGATCGCAAGCGGGACGAAGTCGTAGAGAAAGATGAGAACTTGATAACTACGTGATTGACGTTTGTCATCTCTTCAGAGAATCCAGAGTAACCAACCGCGTTATAGCTGTTTATCGTTGGACTTGGTTGAGCCCCGCACATCCTAATAGATATACGTAGGATAATCCTCTGTAATATTTGCCCTCCAGTTTCAGGATCCTTTCAGTACTTTAAAATAACCCATCCTCTACTATTGTGGTAGTAAGTATGGATGGAATCGTTGGTATCGCTTGTCTGGGTTCGTTAACCACCTTTCCTCACAATTTAGATAAATGTTAGCCGTTGTCTGTGGATTACCAGGTGTCGGAAAAACTACAATTGCAAAAGAAATATCACATCAACTTGATGGCGTCATCCTACGGACAGATATCGTTCGTAAGGAATTATTTGAAGAGCCAACCTATTCTGAACGAGAAACAGATCAAGTATATGCGGAATTATTGTCACGGGCAAAAAACCACTTACAGGAAGGCAATGATGTGATATTAGACGGTACATTTCGAAAACAGAAATTCAGAAAAAACGCAAAAGAAATTGCAAATGAGGAAGATGTTGTATTTAAACTCATCAAAGTTCAGTGTGATGTAGAATTAGTCCAACGGCGTATGCAAGAGCGAACCAATGATGCGAGTGATGCTACATTTGATATTTATCGACGGTATAAAGAAAAATTTGAACCGATACAGCAATCACATATCACATTTGATAACTCAAGCACAAAAGATCACATCCAGCGCCAAATTGCTGATCGATTCGGATCCCTCCAAGTCGAAAAATAAACATTGATAACTGCGTATATATCGTTTTTATTTAATGAATATTCTATCAAAAGCTGGGAGTGTGATCCCCCGCTATGTATAATGCCCGCCACCTTCTTGTAATAGTAATTGTCGTCCTTGCCACGCCCGCTGTTAGTGTGGCTGTAGAAGCTCCCCGATTTGAAGTCAACGTTCCAGAACCGACGCTTATTCCTGGTCAAACCACGCAATTTACCGTTCAATTGACTAATGATGCCGCAGATGTGGGTGACCAAGTCGGCACTGCACGAAATGTTAAAGTTACCCTACAGTCAGGTGATACTCCAATTTCAGTCAAATCTGGAACTCGATTAATCGAGGCCATGCCCGATGGCCAACCAATTCCTATCTCTTTTCTGATTAGTGTTCCTGCAAATATTGACGCAGGCACCTATATGCTACCAATAAAAATAACATATACTTACAACGGTGACCGCAAAACCACGACTGTGTCAGCGAGAGTCATTATTGAGGATTATGCTAGATTCAAAATCGTTTCAGCAAATTCAAATACTTCAGTAGGGGGGACCGGAACGCTTACACTGACGATCAAAAATACTGGATCCGAATCAGCCAATAGGGCCACTGTGACAGTCCAGTCTCAAAGTTCAGACATCCTCTTTGGCCAAGCACGGCAAGCAGCTCGATTTATTGGACAAATAGCCCCCGGTGAGACCACAACTGTTCGCTTTCAGATGACTGCCCGTGAAAGTGCAGATACCCATTCATATGCGTTGACGGCGGCTATTTCATATGAAGATTCACAGGGGAATTTGTTACAATCCCAACCGCTATCGTTTGGTATCACGCCACAACCTGAACAACAGTTCAAAATATCAGTCGTTAACAGCAATCTACGGGTTGGTGAAGAAGGCAATCTCACACTTCGTGTCACAAACCAAGGGCCACATACTGTCCGTCATGCTGTGGTCCAATTTCTTCCCCAAAGTCAGAATGTTCTTCCACTTGAAACTGAATATGCAGTTGGAACATTACAGCCAGGGGAATCGACAATCGTTACCTTCCCGATCGAGATTAGTAGTAATGCCAAGCCGATCCCACGGCAGATGGCATTCCAAGTAATGTACCAGAATGAGGAAAGCAAGACACGGATTAGCGACCGATTATTGGCGTCAGTAAATGTGGCTCCCGAAACTGATCAATTTCTCATCGAACCGATAGATACAACGGTCACACAAGGTGGGACGGCGACGATTACGCTCCAGATTACAAATAACGGGCAGGACACAATCAATAATATCAATGCGAAATTATTTGCCGATGATCCAATCTCTTCCGTCGATGATACCGCATTTGTCCAATCATTGCAACCGGATGAATCTGCCACGATCACGTTTCAGGTGAGCGTAAACGCTGAGGCAGTGGCGAAAGTGTATCCACTTTCGATGGATTTCCAATATGATATTCACGGCGACTCGAAACTCTCCGAAACGTATCAAATTCCCTTGAAAGTACAGGAATCTTCACAACAAAGTCGTTTCCCTGTCCCGATTTCAATAATTGCTGGCGTTATAATCCTCATCGTCATATTTGGTGGTGTTATCTGGTATCGACGGAGATAATGATTGACTACGAACCATTTATCGAAGCGCTTGCTTCGACGATAGCCGAGTCCCCTGGCCGTATTATCATCATTTTCTTAGTAATTACTGCTATTTTTGCGACAGGGCTTGGCAATATAACTACGCAAACGGGAACAAGTCAATTCGTCGAAAATATGCCCGCTCAGGAGGCCTTAGAAGATGTCAATCAAAAATTTGGCCTTACATTTCAACCGGATCCGGTAGGAACTACGATAATTCAGACAAGTCAAAATGTGCTTTCAAAGCCTGCACTCATTCGCATGCTTCGAGCACAGAAGCGGGCAGCAACGCGCCCTGATCTTCGGGTCATAAGCACCTCAAGTGTTGCCCAACAGATTGCATTACACTTAAATCCCAAAGCACGCACTCTTTCAGCAAAGATCAGAACACTCGAGCGGGCCACGGCAACAGAAATCGATCGAGCGGTCTACAACCTTGCTAAGTTCCCTGGATTTCGGCGTCTATTGAGTGATGATTTCAATCGCAAAACTGCCACAGCCTCTGCTACGATTGGTATAGTTCAACATAAAATTCCTGGCGGAACTGCCACATTAGCGGGAACCAGCGGTGAAAGTCCATTACAAAGTATCCAAATCGAACTTCGACACGTTATTCAGGCCGGGACAGGCGAATTCATTGTATTTGGATCGGGAATTGTTTCACAAGAATTCTCAAAAATTATCTTCGATTCATTAATTTTGGTTATTCCTGCCGCCTCGTTGTTGATTTTATTTTTCTTGATCATTGCCTATCGTGATCCAATTGACTTAATCCTTGGTTTAATTGCCTTGGTGATCACTATTATCTGGACCTTTGGATTTCTTGGATTAGCAGGTATCGCGTTTACACAGCTTCTTATTGCAATTCCACCGTTGTTGCTTGCGGTGGGTATTGATTTTGGGATTCATGCTGTCAACCGCTATCGAGAGGAACGAACAGCGAATAATCAAATCCAAGCTGCAATGAAAACCACGGTGAATCAATTGTTTGTTGCATTTTTTATTGTGACAGGCACCACCATTCTCGGATTTAGTGCAAATCTTACGAGTAGTTTGGGCCCAATTCGGGACTTTGGATTGATCGCATCCATTGGTATCGCCTTTACCTTCCTCATATTTGGCATATTTATGCCTGCTACGAAGGTGTTTTTAGATCAGCAACGGCTGAAATTGCAGATTCCCTCATTCGGTCGGTCACCATTGGGGCAAGAGGGATCGGTTCTTGGGGGAATTTTACCGATTGGTGTGACGATAGCGCGCTACATTCCACGACTTTTTGTCATTTTTCTCATTATATTAACTGCGATTACCTTTTCGTATGGTGCAGGTGTCGATACGACATTTTCCCAAGAGGATTTCCTTCCACCAGAAGACATCCCTGATTACTTACACGATCTCCCGGAGCCATTTAGACCAAGTTCGTATACAGTAACAGACACCCTCAACTTTCTTGAACAAAATTTCAAAACGAATCAACAAGGCCAGGTTATAATGTATGTTCAGGGCCCGATGCGAGCCGATTATGCCTTGGAACAAATTCAACATGCAAGTCACACTCCACCAGATTCGTTTATCACTCGAAATCGTCGTGCTCAATCTACAAGTATTATTGATGTGATCCATGCCTATGCATCACAAAGTGTAGCATTTCGACAGTTAATTAATCGAAATGACGCCGACAATGATGGGGTTCCTGATGATAATCTCAAGGCAATTTATGATGCTTTGTTAGATTCGCCATACCGGCAACAAGCTTTGCAATACATCACGCCAAATTATCGCAGTGCTCGAATCGTATATGATGTGAAGGCTGAGGCAACACAGGCAGCAATCACTTCCGATGCCAAAACTCTTGCCTCTCAATATCGCTTCACGGCGACGGCTACAGGACAGATAATCATATTCCAAGCAGTTGCAGATACAATATTGAAATCTGCGATTCGAAGTTTGCTTATTGCACTTGTTATGACAGCCATATTTCTCGTCCTCATTTACTGGGTTTTCGAGGGTGATGCCTCACTTGGTTTAGTTAATCTGTTTCCCATCCTCGTCTCTGTCGGGTTGATTGCTGGATCCATGCGATTTCTGCATATCCCATTTAATGCCTTGACGGCTACTGTCTTGGCAATCGCCATCGGGTTGGGCGTTGATTATTCCGCTCATATCACCCATCGATTTGCTGATGAATTTACCGGAAATAATCTCTATCCAGCTTTGATGGACACAATGCGAGGAACTGGCGGAGCTCTTACCGGAAGTATGTTGACCACTGCGTTTGGCTTAGGCGTGTTAGTATTGGCGATTACACCTATCTTAGGGCAGTTTGGGATCGTCACCGCTTTGGCCATTGTGTATTCATATCTGACTGCTATATTTGTCACCCCATCAGCGGTCGTTGTGTGGCATGATGCAAAACAGGTATTTGCTACACATTCGCATCCCTCTCAGGCCAGTATCAATGATTGAGAACCATCAAATATCCTTATCTATTTTCAGGAATTGAAACTTGATATGGAGTCATCGAAACCAGCGAGATGGAACACAGTGGATGAATCTATAGCTTATTCCTGTTCTGGGTTTGATGTAATCAACCAACAGGTTGAATTAAGCGATGGCACACGGACTGAATTTGACTATATTGATGAACCGGATGCCGTCGTCATTTTGCCCTTTACTGTTGATGATACCGTTGTAAT
>JBDGRB010000293.1:0-6856 GCA_042218485.1 Halobacteriaceae archaeon
CAGGCGCCGAAACGTTAGCGAAGTCCAGTGGGGGTACCGTTGTGAAACAAAATCGAGATGAGGCATCCCCGTATGCAGCGATGCAGATGGCCGAAAACGTTGCTGAGGAAGTCCAAGAACAAGGTATTAATGGTGTTCATGTAAAGGTTCGTGGTCCAGGGGGCAATCAACAGCAAAATCCAGGTCCTGGTGCCCAAGCAGCAATTCGAGCTCTTGCCCGCGCTGGGCTTGAAATAGGCCGAATTGAAGATGTGACTCCAATACCCCACGATGGGACTCGACCACCAAAGAATGCAGGATACTAACTTGCCATGACACAGGATTACGAAGTTGAAGTCATCGATCACGATGATCGAGAACTCGACTTTCTTGTTCGTGGTATTTCTCCGGCGTTTGCAAACGGGCTCAGACGGGCAATCATCGCTGATGTGCCGACCATGAGCATCGATAATCTGCGAGTGATTGAAAATTCGAGCGTGATGTTCGATGAGCAAATCGCCCTCAGACTGGGGTTAATTCCCTTGACAACAGATGTCGATGAATTCGATATGGATGAGACGGTTACGTTAAGTTTGGATGTCGAGGGTCCAGGGACTGCCTATTCAGGAGACTTAGTGAGTAGTGATCCACTCGTTGAGCCTGCGGATAAAAATATCCCAATTATTGAACTTCATGAAGGACAGCGGATTGAACTTGAAGCGGACGCCCAATTGGGATATGGTCGCGACCACTCCAAAAATCAGGGTGGAATCGCCGTCGGATATCGGCATTTACAACGTGTCGAATCAGTTGATGATCGTGAAGAATGGTCGGAAGAAGATGAAACCGAAATCGTTCGTGGGGTGATCGAAGATGACGGTGAATTAATCCAAAGCGAAGAATTCGATCATGATCTCAGTAATCGCTATCCGGACTCGAATATCGAAGTTGAAGATGTCAATAATGCCTTTGTGTTTCATGTGGAGTCCGATGGATCGATGCCGGTATCCGAGTTGGTAACCCGATCAGTTGAAACGCTACATGATCGTGCCATCGAATTAGAAGAAAAAGTGTCACTCTAAGTAGCTATTCAACGATGTATCGAACGACTCCCACTGATGACCGTTTCCCCAAACGGATCATCACGACTGGTAAATCGGTAATCAGTCACTGGAGTCGAAATATAGTATATAAAACTGAAAACCGTGCAGGGATAGCCAAGTTTGGCCAAAGGCGCAGCGTTCAGGGCGCTGTCCCGTAGGGGTTCGCAGGTTCAAATCCTGTTCCCTGCACTGTCAACTCCATATAGGAGGTACAGAATGAGTAAAACAAGTCCACGAATAAACGATCTCATAGCTCTATTGAAATCTACTGCCCGAGATACCGGCAGTGATGTGTGGGCAGATGTGGCCGAGCGACTTGAAAAGCCCCGTCGTACCCACGCAGAGGTAAATCTGAGTCGGATCGAACGATATGCCCAAGAAGATGAAACAGTTGTTATCCCAGGAAAAGTCCTTGGCGGTGGGATATTACAAAAGGATGTAACGATCGCTGCAGTTGACTTTTCCTCGACGGCAGAAACAAAGATTCAACAGTCGGAGGGCAATGCAATTGAATTAGAAAAGGCGATTGAAAACAATCCAGATGGATCAAATGTACGGGTGATTCGATGAGTCTGGCAGAATTTGATGCTGACCGAGTTATCGATGCCCGAGATTGCATCATGGGACGAGTTGCAAGTCAGGTTGCAGAACAGGCACTTGCTGGAGACAAAATCGCGATCATCAATGCAGAGCAAGCCGTAATAACGGGACGAAAAGATGACGTGCTTGAAAAATATCAACAACGAACCGAGCTAGGTTCCGATCAAGGGCCATATTATCCACGGCAACCTGATCAAATTTTTAAGCGATCGATTCGAGGCATGTTGCCAATGGATTCTGATGCAGGTCGGGAGGCGCTTGAGAATGTGCGGGTCTATATCGAAAATCCATTCGAAGCAGACGGTGAAGTATTGGAAGAAACAACGCTGGATCGATTATCAACAATTCGCTTTGTTGAACTTGGAGAAGTAAGTGAACAACTTGGAGCAAACAAAACATGGTAACGAATACATCCGGTAAAAAGAAAACTGCCATCGCACGCGCAACGATCCGAGATGGCAAAGGCCGAGTTCGTATCGATTCACAACCAATCGAATTGGTCGAGCCTGAATTAGCTCGGTTGAAAATGTTGGAACCGTTCCGGATCGCCGGTGAGGATATCCGAAACGAAGTTGATATTGACGTGAGCGTGTCCGGCGGCGGTATTAGTGGACAGGCAGATGCTGTCCGCACAGCTATCGCTCGAGGCCTTGTCGACCATCGCAATGACGCTGAACTTCGCGATGCTTATATGGAGTTTGACCGTTCATTACTCGTGAATGATGTTCGGCAATCCGAACCCAAAAAGTTCGGTGGACCAGGGGCTCGTGCCCGCTATCAAAAATCATATCGTTAAGGTGATCAAATAATGATGGTACCAGTCCGTTGTTTCACATGTGGTAACGTTATTGGTGAATATTGGGAAGAATTCAAGAGCCGTGCTGAGACCCATGAAGGCGATGAAGACCCAGAAGCAGTGCTTGACGATCTCGGCCTTGATCGACACTGTTGTCGACGGATGCTTATTTCCCATCAAGATCTCGTCGATACTGTTTCACCCTATCAGTAATGTCATCGCAACAATTCAACCGCTACGAAAAGGCACGAATCATCGGCGCACGGGCATTACAGGTATCTCATGGGGCACCCATCCTCGTCGATACTGATCAAACAGAACCGATATTGATTGCCGCCGAGGAATACGATGCCGGTGTGTTGCCATTCACGGTGAGGCGTGAATGACACAAATCCAACGAATTCGTCTTCGTGAAATTTTGGACTCCCGCGGTGATCGAACTGTAGAGGCAGATGTATTAACCGAAAATGGTGGGTTCGGTCGGGCATCGGCCCCAAGTGGAGCCTCAACTGGTGAATTCGAGGCGATCGAACTGGATCCAGCAGAGGCAATTGCAGCAGCCCGCGAAAAGGCGGTCCCTCGTCTAGAAGGCTCTGTATATGCTGGTGATCAACGATCAGTTGATGCAACACTCCGAGCCGCAGATGGTACGGATAATCTATCTGAGATCGGTGCAAATGCTACAGTTGCTATCAGCATGGCAACCGCGAAATCCGCTGCCGATGTGCTTGGAACACCTCTCTATCAGCATCTAGGTGGCGCTTTCCGAGGAGATAACTGGCCCACGCCACTTGGTAATATTATCGGGGGTGGCGAACATGCAAGGGATGCAACTGATATTCAGGAGTTTCTGGTTGCACCAATCGGTGCCCCAACCATTCGGGATGCAGCCTTTGCGAATGCGGCAGTACACGCACGGGTAAAAGAAATTCTCGTTGATAGGGGATATTCCGTTGCTAAAGGTGATGAAGGCGCTTGGGCGCCTTCGATTCCAGATGAAGAGGCATTTGATATTGTTCTGGAAGCAACCGATGATGTCGGTGAGGAATTTGGATTTGAAATACGATTGGGGATCGATGTGGCTGCTTCAGAACTCTATGATGGCTCTGAATATGTATATAGTGATACAAATCGAACGCCCGGCGAACAAGTTGAATATATTCAATCATTAATCGATGAATATAATCTCCTGTACGTTGAGGACCCTCTCGAAGAACGAGATTTTGAGGGATTTGCAGACCTAACTCGACAGGCTCCCGAACAAACCCTGATTTGTGGAGACGATCTATTTGTGACGAATACAAACCGACTCGAACAAGGTCTCGACATAGGAGCGGCAAATAGTATACTCATCAAACCAAACCAAATTGGAACGTTATCAGATACAATCGATGCGATAGAACTAGCTCTCCGAAATGCATATACACCAGTTATTTCACATCGAAGTGGAGAGACCGAAGATGCGACGATTGCACACCTCGCCGTTGCGACAAATAGTCCGTATATCAAAACGGGTGCTGTCAGCGGTGAGCGAACTATGAAGCTAAATGAATTAATGCGAATCGAGGATGAAGCACTATGAGCGATAATCAATCACAAGAAGAAACCGAACCGGAAGAGAATCTCGACGCTGCCCAAACCGAGGAAGAGGTTGCCGAACCTGATGAGACTGCCGAATCGGAAGCAGACGTCGATGAATCACCCGTCCATGAAGAAGAAGCCCTCGCCCAAGAGGGAGCAGACCTGCTAATTCCAGTAGAAGACTATCTGAGTGCTGGTGTCCACATCGGGACCCAACAGAAAACAAAGGATATGGATCGGTTTATTCACCGGGTCCGAACGGATGGACTCTATGTTCTTGACGTCTCGAAAACTGATGAGCGAATCCGGACGGCCGCCGATTTCCTCGCAAATTATGATCCTGAACAAATCCTTGTCACATCTTCTCGACAATATGGTCGGTATCCTGCCGAAAAATTTGCTGAAGCGGTTGGCGCTCGGGCCAGAACGGGGCGCTTTATCCCTGGTACATTGACGAATCCCGAATATGAAGGCTATATCGAACCGGACATACTCGTAGTAACAGATCCAATTGGAGACTCCCAAGCCGTCAAAGAGGCTATCACTGTCGGCATTCCAGTGATTGCGATGTGCGATAGCAATAATCAAACGAGTAATGTGGACCTTGTCATACCAACAAACAACAAAGGTCGACGAGCGTTAGCGGTTGTATATTGGTTATTAGCAAACGAAACCCTTGACCGACGTGGCGCCGAGCCAACTTATTCACTTGACGAATTCGAACCAGAAATTTAGAGATGTGTTTTTCTTCCGGAGACAGTAATCAACTTAAGCAACGGGTGTGTCTCCATCTATATGGTCACCGTTTCTGCGCCAGGGAAGGTCTATCTGTTCGGGGAACATGCCGTCGTCTATGGTGAACCAGCCGTTCCATGCGCAATCTCTCGACGAGCGACAGTAACGGTAAGGGAGCGAGATGATAACAGCTTGATCGTCAATGCCAAGGATCTCAGTCTTGAGGGATTTACCGTCGAATATAGTGGTGGCATTAACGCTCAACCCGATATTGATGTCTCAGAACACCTTGTGGAAGCAGCAATGGCATATATTGAGACAGCGATTTCACAAGTGCGGGAACATACCAACCGGCCAAATGCAGGTGTTGAAGTAACAATCGAAAGTAACCTCCCATTAGGGGCGGGTTTGGGTTCCTCAGCAGCAGTTGTTGTGAGTACGATCAAAGGCGGGATAACGGAACTTGGTGGTACAATAAGCGATGAAAAACTTGCACAGCGGGCATATCAAGTTGAACATATCGTCCAAGATGGACGAGCCTCGCGGGCAGATACGTTTTGTTCAACAATGGGCGGTGCGGTGCGGGTCGAAGGGGATGATTGTAATCAACTTGATGCGCCGACGCTTCCATTCATCGTCGGATATGATGGCGGATCAGGAGATACACGTGAACTTGTGTCAATGGTCCAGTCGTTAAAAGATGAATATTCCTTTGCCGCGGAGACGATTTCTACCATTGGCGATATTGTGAGAACCGGCGAATCGTTAATTCAAACTGGTCAGATGAATGAGTTAGGAGATTTGATGAATTTTAATCATGGATTATTGAGTGCTCTTGGGGTATCCTCACGAACTCTCGATAGTATGGTCTGGGCAGCACGAGAAGCGGGAGCAGACGGTGCCAAACTGACTGGCGCAGGGGGCAGTGGCTGTATCGTTGCGCTTGATGATTCGGACCAAACGTTGACAGCCCTCTCTTATAATCCCGAATGTGAACAAGCGTTTCGTGCGGAACTCGATACAGACGGGGTCGTGATTGAGTCATGACAATAGTCCTTAAACTCGGGGGTAGTGTCATTACTGACAAATCCCAACCGGAGGCAATTGATGAATCGGCGTTACATACGGCTGCATCAACAATTGCTTCCACAGATGAGTCCGTAATTTTGACCCATGGTGGCGGTAGTTTTGGACACCACTATGCATCAAAATATTCGGTTTCCCAACACGAAGGAACACGGGATATTACCGCCATCGATGAAATTCACGAATCCATGAAAGACCTCAATTCTGCAGTCCTTCGTTCCCTCCGAGCACAGAACATCCCTGCAGTTCCTGTCCATCCATTTTCGTGGGGATATCGACAACAGAATGGGGACTTAATATTGCCACTTAAACACATTGAAATCCAGTGCCAAGAAGGATTTGTTCCAGTATTACATGGCGATGTAATTACGACAGAAGAGAATGGAGTGACAATTCTCAGTGGTGATGAGATCGTTGTCGAAATAGCAAATCAGTTACTAGTTGACCGAATTGGGCTTTGCTCAAGTGTGCCAGGCGTTCTCCGAGATGGATCCGTAATTCCAGAAATTACATCATTTGAGGAGATCGAGTCTTTCGTCGCAGGGAGTGAATCAGCAGACGTAACAGGTGGGATGGCGGGAAAAGTCCAAACTCTTCTCACATTAGATGTTCCTGCAACTATTTTTGGCCTCAGTGACTTGAGTGCTTTTTTAGAAGGTAATGATGTGGGGACAACAATTAACCCCAAATAACGGAGCGAAACGGTAACGAAATCTTATAGGCGGAGCAGGCGCAATACCACGGCCTTCAGGCCGTGGATACGCGCCGTCACTCCGTTGACCAATCCACCGGCTACACCACTGCTGGATATCCCTCAATATTTAAAAAATGGCCACGCATAACAATATGTAGCGGATGCCGACAACACGCCGTACCTACGTCTGCCGCATCCAGAACCACTCACAAGTGGCTGGTGCGCTTGACAGACACGGCTGGTCGGCATCCAAACTCTGGAACGTCGCCAACTACTACGCCC
>JBDGRB010000218.1:0-6850 GCA_042218485.1 Halobacteriaceae archaeon
AGAATCACAGAGCCTGTATTTCATTTTGATATTCGTGTCGATGAAACAGCAAACGGTGAATATGAAGTGTGGGATCACTTCTATGATCCACTAGAGCCAAGCATTGATACAGAGGTAACGGATCCACGAGGGACCGATCGTCGAGCCGTGGCCGATGAAGCGATTTCGGTGTCGCCACTTTCGGTTCAACACCAAACCATCACTGCAGCTGTTTTTGAACAGTGGAGCGAGCAATACGATTGATCGACCGGCAAGTAAGTTTTCTTGGAATTTGTCGATCTCTCCGTTCCCATAAGTGTTACCTCATTGGTTTGCTAATCTATGTATTGATGAACGACCGGCCGTCGAAAACAGCGACGGATCAGGATATCGTCCTGCAGGTATCTAATCTAACGAAAGAGTTTGCCACCGTTACCGCCCTTCGTAATATCTCATTTGATGTTCACCGCGGGAATATTATTGCAGTCATCGGGCCGAATGGCTCTGGTAAAACAACGCTCGTAGAGATTATTGCCGGTCTCAAAGAACAAACGGAGGGTGAAGTTCATATACCGACCAACAATGCTGGACGAACGTTTGGATATTTAATGCAAAATCCCGAATTTCGGCCCGAATTTACCGTCAAAGAAACCGTAGAATTTTATGCCAATCTATTACCGATTGATCCTGATGTCGATAGTTATATTGAACGTGTCGGGTTAACGACTGTAAAAAATCGGAAAATTAGTGCCCTGTCTGGTGGGATGAAACAATTAACTGGGCTTGCACAAAGCTTGCTGGGATCGCCGCCGCTTGTAATCGTTGATGAACCAACAGTCGGGTTGGATCCACGAATGACCAATCAAATATTTTCTGTCATAGCTGATGTAACTGATGCAGGACAGACCGTGCTCATCACTACCCACGATATGGCGCATGCTTCTATCGCGGATCGCCTCTTGTTATTACACCGGGGTGAACTGGTCGCAGATACATCCCCAGCCTCACTTCTCGAACAGACCGATACAGATTCGATTGTTGATGGATATATTGCTATTGTGGGTGAGGAGCCAACTGTTCAGAGCGGTGAACAATGATCCGTACGCAAACCGATCAATTCCGGACAATCCTCGCCCGGGAATTCAGGACGATTCGGCGTCGACGACAAACGTGGCTCTTGGCAGGTGGAGTAATCTTGCTTTTCCTCGGTATCTCATTGCTCTCAAATGCATTGGGATACGTACCATTGGTACTGAGCTTACAGACCCCAGTCGAGATTATCATCCCAGTTATTACAGCCACAATCGGGTATCGATCGTTGCTCGAAGACAGAGAACGTCATGAGGATCAGCTTATCCAAACCTATCCGGTGGATCCATTGACGTATGTTGGTGCTATTTATGTTGCTCGGGCTGCTCTTGTAATTGGCATCATTGTTGGTGGCTTGCTTGTTGCGGGCCTCCCTGTCGTATTTTTACTCCCAGAAACCCCGACGCTTATCCGCACGTCAGGATTTGATTCCCCGATTTTTTATTTCCGTTTTATTACGCTTTCTGTCTTGTATAGTATGTCGGTATTGGCGGTCTTTATGATGCTCTCTGCTCTTGTAAGTGGCCGACAACAAGCCCTTATTGTGGCAGTCATTGGCGTTGGAATGATTACAGTTGGACTTGATCTCGCCCTCATTTTAGGATTAGCTCGGGATTTTGTTGGTGGTGACATGCTGTCTATCCTCCTTGCACTAAGTCCCGCAAGTGCCTACCGCGGTCTTATCATGACGTATGTTGTGAGCCCAGTTGTCATTTCTACGACACCGGCTGGCATTCCCTTTCTCAATGTGATAAGTCTCCTTCTCTGGCTTGGAATATCACTTGCTATCGCAAATTGGAGAGTATTGTGAATAACTCGAAATCAAGCTTCCAGTATTTTTTCGAACAAGTAGAAAATTGATCGTCTGATCCCAGCATTATCGAAGCCGATATCTCTTGGATCGTAAACTACCTTGCTCTACTCGCTCCCTCGCAGTCCCTCCTTGCGGATTGGGACGTAGCCTGTAGGAATTAAATTACGGAACCAGTTAGTCGAAAACCCACCCTCACAGCCCTCTATTGATATCCACCTCTTGGCGAGCATTTTCAAGGCGGTTGCGCAATGCTTCATGTAATTCTGTTGCCGCAGTTGTATCGATGTCATGAGCAATGGCGTCATCGTTAAAAAATCCGACCGACGAGGCCGTATCAGCAATCACACTCCCTAAATTATACCGTCGTTGGAAAATCGTTCGATGGGTGATGACCGTCTGGATGCGATAGTAGGGGACAATCTGTGTTTTGCGCTTCCAGAACCCCGCCCTCGTGATGAAATGATCTGCTGTTTTGCTGTGTCCTCGATGGATCCAAGTGAGATGGGCTGCAAGAGGTGTGAGGAGACCGATAAGGAGAGGCGCAAGCCACAGTTCCCCTATCGGATAGAAATAACCATTCAGCAATGCAAGGAGGATAGTTATGATGCCGATTCCAAGCACATAGCGACCGAAATAACGTCGTCGAGACCGTTTTGGGGGTTGTTCGATACTGATATCATTAACCCCTTCGAGTTCCTCTAGAAATGTAAGAATACGTTCGCGTTCAGCAAACGGGACCGCAGATGGATTCGTTTGTCGTTGCGAGCGTTGCCCTCTCGAACCACCACTATATCCGGCGGTTTTGATAGTCAGTGAGGCATATCCCAGTTGGCGCATGACTGGATTATCTTCAATCGTTATGGCTTGCACTTTGTTGAGGGGGATTGACCCACTATATCGATTGATCAACCCGCGTTCATAAACGAGTTCGTCTTCGATTTGTCCAAGCCAAAAATTATAGTACTGAACAAATGTAAGAACTGCACTGAGGATCCAGGCGAGGATTACAATACCAATAAATCCGCTGATAGCAACAGCTATTCCTTGGATGCTGGCAATTGATGTTGCGCCATTCCGAAATACTGACTGAAGTAAACGAGTGATGAATCGGGTGAAAAATTGATCAACAAATGGTATCCCGAATAGTAAAAACGGGATAAGGCCCCACCGAAACGTGATACTTGAAAAAAGCGTCAGATTTCGGGGCGTTAATTCAAACAATATTGTTGGTTGATCCCGCCTGGCTGTTGGAGAATCATCAGTCGTCGAAATTTCTTCAGTCGTTGTTCCCGTCACTTCGCTTGCCGTGCTATCGGATTGTTTTCGATCTCGAATTTTACGTTGTAATCGTTTTGCTTCATCGTAGGCAACTAACTGGAGTGTCGCTTCGGTTTGCCCGCCGCCGGCTGTTTCAAAACGAACTTCAGCCACACCAAAGAGACGCGGAATGAATTTTTGCTTGATATCCACATTTTGGATCCGTCGAAGCGGTATTTCCCGTTCCTGTCGGTGGAAAACGCCGGATTTGACGGTCAAATTTGATTCGCCGAGCGTATATCGAAATACTGCATACCGAAGATATCCATAGCCCCCACCTGTCATCACGCCAAGCGCTGTTGTCATTGCCATAACCCAGAACGGAGCATTAGCGATATTTTGGAGGATAATTCCCAAGAAAAACCCTGCCCCGCCAAGTTGGAATCCATACTGGATGACATTCTGGACAGCGGTAAGTGGATGGAGTTTCATACCTATCGATTATACGGCATCGCCTTGTTCACTTTCAATCGCCAAGTCCCGGAGATATTCTCGCAATTCCGTCGCTCGTTCCGGTCGTAATCCTGGGATGGTAACATCTGCACCTCTGGAACCGGCGGTATAGACGACAACATTACTCAGACCTACTAAGCGAGAGAGAGGCCCTCGTTGTGTGTCGACATGCTGGACCCGAACATACGGAACCGACGTATCAACAAGTGTCAGTACACCATGGTGCAAAAATAGGGCATCATCTTGGATATCAAATTCCCATGACCGATAGCGATAGATGGAATGCACAACCCCGAGCACAAATATTACGAGAGCGAGTCCGCCGATCATGAGCGATCCAACGTGATAGACATATAGATTAATGAGATACCCAATTATACCAATACCAAGCGCGAGGATACCAGTTTGGATTATCCAGATTAACTGAACATTCCGATGAAGAGATTCCATTCTCCTTAGTGTATGCAAGTCCCACCTTTATCTTTTTTATTTCTTGGTGACACTTCCGAGTTTTACTATTGATATTGTCCGTACTTTTCCTTGCTGTTTTTTGCGTGGTGTGGGTTTTCGTCTTCGCAATCTGGGCACACGAAGAGATAACTTTCCGGCTCTTCCCCATGTTTTTCTTCGAACCGTTTGCTGGCCGCTTCTTGGTCTTTAAAGAGACCAATCATATCGACAGTCATCCAGTCGTTGCTGGTTCGTCCACAGATATAACAGGTGAGTGGTGTTTCTGTCGTCATGTCTCCCAGAAGTACTTGAATCTCCCCTGTGAAAACGTTTCCTCTGTCCATTATACTGATATTTTCACAGCCGGAGCAGGCCGAGTGCCTCGGAGTTCGTCTCCGAGACAGTTCACAGTTTGGCCTCTTTCCAGGACAAAAGTTGTTGGCATTCGGCTTGAACTCCTTATTATTACTCTCCGATAGAAGGGGGACAGACCTAAATTCGAAAAAATAGCAGACACTCCCCGCACATTGGATCAATTCCTGGCCACAGGGATTACAAAGACCCATTGGCAATTTTGTAATGAGTGATGCTTTCATCTTTTCCAATAGTTGCATCACTCGGTTATCTATCAGGGTGATTACCGTATGCAAAATCAACGATCTCGTTCTCATGACCGTCCAGCAACAGAACCACCGCGCCGTCATGAGGAAGCTCCTCGTCGGAAAGAGCACAGAGAACCGCGAACCCGTGGTGAGGAATCAAACGGGCGCCGTCGTCGTGAAGATCGAGAATCCCGTCGACCACCCCGACGATCGCGATCTCGACATCGACGAGAACCTACCGCTCGGCAGCGATCAGAACGGTCTCGGCGTCATCGATCGCGGCGAAACATAGAAATTCATTCGCAGCGTCGCCGTCCAGAAGAGAATCGCGAGCTTCGCCCCAAGCAATCCGCGAAGCGACAAGAACCTCGAACTACAATGCCTGAACGGCCTAGTCAGTATGAACCACGGCCAGCTCGTCCGCCGAAACGAACTCCAAATCTGAAGGAGGAACCACGGAGCGAACGGTCCTCTGAGTCATTCGAAGAACGTCGCAGGGAACAACATGGGGAAGGCCGTCGCGAACGGCCGGCCAAACGACCCGATGTCGACGTCATTGATGCCCCTGATGATGTAACAGTTCTGTGTGATCTCCCCGGTTGTGATAGTGACAAGATCACACTCCGCGGTAATGATAATGAATTGTTCCTGGAAGCCAATCGCGAACCAGAACAACACGAAGAGGGACGGTTCCATCAAAATGAACGATCATCCACAGTCGAACGACGTATTGATCTTCCTGCCAGAGCGAATATAGATGAGGCTGAAGCTCATTACGAAAATGGGGTCTTGCGAATCACGATTCCGAAACAGGAAGAAGAGCGCCAACGTGTTATCGGCATTCAATAAATTAACGCCACGAATAGTCTCGATTTCCACGTGGCACAAATTCCAATAGTGGTGGTTGGCCCTCCCTCCATAGCCCCAGAAGTTATTCTTTCTGTGCATTAATATTGGGATATGCCGAAAGATATTCCAGGTATTCATCATATAACTGCGATTGGTAGTGATCCAGGACGGAATTACTCATTTTATACAGATGTGCTCGGTCTGCGGCTGGTCAAGCAAAGCGTCAATCAGGACGATGTGTCTGTCTATCATCTCTTCTATGCTGATCGGACGGGATCTCCTGGGACGAGTATTACGTTTTTCCCATATCCGGGGGCACAACCAGGTCGCGTAGGAACTGGGCAAGCAACACGAATCCAATTTTTAATCCCCCGCGAAGCTGTAACATATTGGATTGAACGATTACAGAGCCATGAGATACCGGTTAATGGTCCATTTGATCGCTTTGATGAAGCAGTAATTCAATTTGAGGATCCCGATGGTTTGCCACTAGAACTTGTCGGCCGCGATGGTGTCCCTGCGGGAGATCCACCAGATGGCCCAGTTGATCCAACGCATGCTATCCGCGGCTTTTATGGAGCAACGTTGACATTGACAAGTTTCGAGCAGATGGAAGCACTGCTGGAAACGATGGGTTTTGAACCAACTCGCAGTGATCATGACCGACAACGATTTGAAGCCGATGGCGATCTCGGCTATGTTGTCGATCTCATAGAGGATCCCCAAGCACCGCGGGGACAACAAGGAGCTGGTACGGTGCATCATGTTGCATTTCAGGTTCGGAGCGATGAACAAGACGAATGGCGGAATATATTAACTAATCAGGGCCTTCGACCAACCGAGATTATTGATCGTAAATGGTTCAAATCCGTCTATGCCCGCACGCACAGCGGCGTTTTGTTTGAATATGCCACTAAAGAGCCAGGATATGCAGTGGATGAAGATGTCGAAGAGTTGGGGAATACTCTTATGTTGCCGGAATGGCTCGAGAACGACCGTGAGGAAATTGAGGCAGGTCTCCCCGAAATTGCAGTAGATGGATTTCCAAATTAAGATGCCCTCGAGTCCTGCCGAAACCACATACGTCACCCATCAGTAACAAATAAACTACTTTGTGTGATTTTCCATATATTCAAATGCTTTATTGCGAGCAGTATTCAGATCTTCATAGATCCCAAGTTCTTCTTCACGTGTTGTGGACTTGTCTGATCTGGGCTCCTCAACAAGGACCTGATATCCCCACCCTTCGAAATCTTTGGGTTCTTGAACTTCGTGAATATGGACTACCATTTGTTTG
>JBDGRB010000294.1:0-6740 GCA_042218485.1 Halobacteriaceae archaeon
CTTGAACAGGTGGCTTCGGATGTGCCGGCATTTATTCGTGCAAACATGGAACAGCTTCCATCGAATCCTGATCCATCGGTCGTCCTGACTGATTTCGGCACGAGTAACCTACTCGTTATTGACCGCTCTTCCGCAAGGGAGGAGAATTTTACAAACGATGATCCACAATTGACAGGGGTAGTTGATCTTGAACGGGCCAAGATCGGTCCGTCGAAATTCACTGCAGTCAATGCCGAGTACCTCATGACTCGAGGTGTCGACGATCCCGATCTACTCGTCAACGCGTTATACGATCCACTGTCGTTTGAACCGGATGTCCCGGCCAGAGATCTTTACAGGCTAGTTGCGACAGGCCGATCGGTCAATGCGTTAGATGTCTGGTATGAACCTGGAAGCGAACAGTACGATCGCCGTGGTAAAGTTATAGCATCAGCAATCGATCAAATCATATACTAATGTGAACGCCTCGGGGCACACGCCCCGGTATACCTCGCGGACTACCTATAACGACATGGACTGAGTGAACCGCCTCGGGGTCAAGCCCCGAGGCACTCGGCCTGCTCTGCCTGTAGAGGTTCCGAAAATCAAACACATTAGAGGCTAGGCACTATTTCTCGGCATACTTCCGATCACGTATACCGGCGCGTAAAATTAGGAGGGGTTGGGTTGCTGGCCGACAAACGCTATTAGCAGACAAGTCGCAAACTAACCGCCACTCGAACCGATGTCCTGCAACAATGGAGGGCTCAACTAGGGAGCATACGTTTGCTATGGCGATATTTTTCTGAACAGCATCAAATCGATGCCAGTTCCGGAAATCTCATGCATACAGAAACCTGCTTTCACTATAATGCGTGTCCAAATTACACCGTCAACTCTCGCTGGCCAAGTGCAGGCACCGCCATCGAAAAGCTACACGCACAGGGCCTTCCTTGCAGGCGGATTGGGAAATGAGACGACAATTCATTCACCACTAATAAGCGCTGATACAAGGGCCACACTTCGTGTGATTGATGCGTTTGGAGCGGCAGTTGATCACGACGATAATCAGGTCCATATTTCTGGATTTACTGGCGAACCACAAACACCAAATGACATTATTGATTGTGCAAATAGCGGAACTACACTTCGATTAGCAACTGCCACTGCAGGGTTAGTCGATGGAATGACGGTTCTTACAGGTGATGATTCTCTCCGACAACGACCCCAGGGACCGCTTCTCGATGCTTTAACCCAACTCGGGGCTACCGCTAAAAGCACCCGCGGAAACGGTCAAGCTCCGTTGGTTATTTCTGGTCCATTGACTGGAGGTTCCGTTGAGATCCCGGGGAATATATCTTCGCAATTTATTTCTGCACTATTATTTGCCGGTTCGCAAACTAACGAAGGAATCGGAATCAATCTGACAACTGAATTAAAATCAGCGCCATACGTCGATATTACGATCGATGTGTTGAGTGATTTCGGAGTAAGTGCCGATTCAACGACAAACGGTTTTCAAGTTGCTGGCAATCAAATATTTGCAGCAACAGATGACGAGTATAGTGTCCCGGCCGATTTTTCATCAGCATCATATCTACTTGCTGCAGGCGCAATTGCAGCCCAAGATGGGATTAGGGTGACTGGTGTCTATCCAAACCCGCAGGGAGATACCCGTATAGTTGAAATCCTTCGGGATATGGGTGCAGATATATCATGGAATCGGTCTGCTGGTGAAATTACTGTGCAAAAAACCCCTCTATCGGGTATTACTGTGAGTGTTGCTGATACGCCTGATTTGCTGCCAACGATAGCCGTTTTAGGGGCCGTAGCAGATGGAAAAACCCGTATTACTGATTGTGAACATGTCCGGTATAAAGAAACTGATCGAGTGAAAGTAATGGCAAATTGTTTATCGGAAATGGGAGCAGACATCCAGACAACACAAGAGACATTCATCATTGACGGGGATCGATCGACACTTACTGGTGGGGAGTTCACAGATCATCACGATCATAGAATTATTATGGCTCTTACATTGGCTGGCCTTGTAGCAACAGATCCGATTACAATTGGGGATGCAGAACATGTCGAAGTTTCCTTCCCTGATTTCTTCAGCGTCCTTTATGACCTTGGAGCGACCATACGAGAACAATGAATGGGAATAAATTTGGGCGGTTATTTCAGGTGACATCCTACGGCGAAAGTCATGGGCCGGCAATGGGTGTGGTTGTTTCAGGGTGCCCAGCAGGATTAGAATTATCCGAGGAAGACATTCAAGAGGACCTCGATCGCCGTAAACCAGGACAGTCGATGATTACCACAAGTCGGGGGGAACCAGATGATGTTTCGATCAAAAGCGGAATTCAAGATGGATACACGACGGGAACACCAATCGGGATGACAATCGAAAACAAAGATCCACGGTCATCAAAATATGAGCCATTTGTTACCGCACCTAGACCAAGTCACGGCGATTTCACATATTCGGCAAAATTTGGAACCCGAAATTGGGGCGGTGGCGGACGGTCAAGTGCCAGAGAAACGGTTAATTGGGTGGCCGCTGGGGCAATAGCCAAAAAAATCCTGGCAACAGAAAATATCCGTCTGAAGGCGCATGTCAATCAAATCGGAGATATCAAAGCTCCGCCAGTATCATTTGAAGAAATGGTAGAAAACACAGAACAAAATGAAGTCCGTTGTGCGGATCCAGATACAGCTGAGAAAATGCGTGACCGAATTGATACATATCAGGAAGAAGGTGATTCAATCGGCGGATCCGTTTATTTTGAGGTCCAAGGAGTCCCTCGTGGTCTTGGCGCACCACGATTTGATGCTGTCGAGGCTCGATTAGGGCAGGCAATGATGGCCATTCCAGCCACAACTGCCTTCGAATTTGGGCTCGGAAAAGAAGCCCGTGAATGGACTGGATATGACCGGAACGATGAATGGGAATTTGATGAGAACGGGGATCCAGTTCCTGAAGAAAACGATCATGGGGGGATGCAAGGTGGTATAACGACGGGAAAGCCCATTTATGGTGAAGTAACCTTTCATGCGCCAACTTCGATACCGAAAAAACAAATGACAGTCGACTGGGAAACTGGTGAACGCAAAGAAATTCAAGTGATTGGCCGCCATGATCCAGTTCTTCCGCCAAGAGGAGTGCCTGTTGTTGAAGCGATGCTTGCCCTGACGATCGTCGATTTCATGTTATTAAGTGGCCGAATCAATCCCGACCGACTGGATGATAACCCGGGTGAATACCAAACGCCCTACCATCCAAGCAGTCCACTTAACGATGAGGAGTCCCAAACAGAAGAATAGATGGACGCAAATCAGGATCGATTAGCAAACCCATATGGCATGGATGAGTCATGCCAACACTGTCCTGCGCTTTGTGACACCCGAGAGAATGTCGTCCATGGATATGGGAAAGTTGATGCCGATTTCCTATTTGTTGGTGAGCAACCGAGCGCAGGAGCGGATGAGAATGGCACTCCGTTTTCGGGTAATGATGGAGACGAACGATTCCAGCATATTTTAGGTCATCTCGGCCTCAACAATTCACTGCCGTCAAACACGAATCCCGAATATGAGAATGTCTTTGTGACGTATATTACGCGCTGTCGTCATCCCGATAGACAGCCTCAACAAGACGAAATTACTAATTGTGAGCCCTATTTGAATGCAGAAATCCGGATGATTAACCCCGAGATTCTTGTGCCAGTTGGCTCAGTTGCACTTGAGGAACTTGGCACGGAATATACCACGACACCGGTTGAAGAATTATCCATTACTGAACATCATGCAACAACAATCCGAGGACGGGGATTTGAAATAATCCCAATGATCCATCCGCAGAATCAAACAGATGACGAAATGGAAGAATTCATTGATCATTTCCTGTCTGTCATGGAACGAGACTATCGACAAACAAAGGGACGGCGTGAGCGATGAGTTGTGCAACTTCGTGAGCAATTACTAAGCTACGAAACGGTCAATTTCTGAACAAACCGTATCCAGAGTATATTGAGGTGATCTTCCGAGATATTACCAATATGATGTTTCCACTGATCGCCATGATGCCATCCCAATTCTAACACCGACAAAAATCGAACCAATAAGAATACCCAAGCTAACGACGATGGTTACATCTGTTATGACGGCAAATAACTGGAGCAGACTACCAATTACAAGGATGAAAATGCCAACAGCACCGAGTAACCCCAAATAACGAGTCCACATGGTAGATCCTTAGTTCTTTAATCCCAAAATTGTATTGTTCAAATACATACGCTTGGGGGCAGTGCCAGAAATTTCTAGTCAGTGCGTGTGCAAGTATATGATATGGTTCTTATTATAGGAACCCAAGATGGTATCTATCAGGTTGACGATGGAGAGCAGATCAACGAGACAACCAAGATAGCAGATGTGGGGAGTACCATGCGTGTCCGCACATTTGACAGTACTTCTGGCGTATTTGCAGCAACAAAAACTGGCCTCTATCACTCAACTGATGGTGGGCAGACGTGGAATAATTTGGATCTTCCAAAAGAAGAGGCATATTCGATTGCAGTGACCCCCGATGGCAATCGATTATTTGCTGGCACTCATCCAGCCCATCTATATCAATCAACAGATAACGGTAAAACATGGACAGAACTCGAAAGCTTCCAGGACCTCCCTTCCAGAGATCAATGGCACACACCAAGACACCGCAATGAAGCCCATGTACGGAGTCTGGATATTGCCGAAGATATGCCTACCCGCGTGATAGCAGGTGTTGAAGTTGGTGGTGTCCATATAAGTGATGATCGGGGTCAAACATGGGAAGAACGAAAAGAAGGTGTCCATGATGACGTCCACCATGTTGAAGTTATAGATGGCGAAACCTTTGTGGCATCCTGTGGTGGCGGACTTTACTGGACTGATGATGGTGGACAAACATGGCACCGTCGGGACACATCTGTTGATCAACGGTACTTTCGGGAGGCTCTATATCATAATGGGACTCTCTATACAGCGGCGGCCAGTGGGCCTCCAGGCACATGGAGCGGGCCAAACGGTGCCGATGCGGGACTGTTTGTATCAACCGATAATGGACAAACATTAACACCACAAGAATATCCCGGACATCCCGAAGAGGTCATCTTAGCCTGGACAACAAAGGATGGAGATGTATGGGCAGGAACGAACGACGGACGGATCATCCGGCAAGAAAATGGTGTATGGATTGAGATGGGATCAGTTCCTTCGTATATTCGATCATTAACGACTCTTTGACTACCCAACGCGATTTTCGGCACAACAACCTCTAACATAAGAAAGACGGGTTTCAAGGGATTCCGAAGTTTTTGCTAATATATGACGGTCTATGTTGTACTCGTAGATCCACCATTGGAATCCGTGGTCAGAGAGACATTTATCGAGTCTACGGATATGCCAATGAGCTTTCTAACTGATCTATATCAAGCTATTCAACAAGATGCAATTCAGGCAGTGATAGATAGTGGAGGGGATCTGCTTATCAATTATCGGCCCCCAGACCAGCACCCTGTCGCCGATGATCATGATATCGAGAGCACAATACGGTCGATGGCTGAAGCAGTCGACGGATGCGAAGATCCACGAATGGAAATCCAAGTTGGATCAAATCGTTCAGCCCGTATTGGCAATGCTATAACACACCTTTTGGAAACTGAAGATCATGAGACTGTTGCGGTACTCGATGGGAGGGCCCCGCTATTGCGCCGAACTGAACTAGATTCTTTAGCAATGAAACTACGGCGCCATGATATTATCATTGGCCCAGGAACAAATTGTGAAGTCGCAATCGCCGGATTTCGAGACACGATAGATTTCACACATGCATTCCAACCGCCCGCGCTCAACTCATTAGTTGAACAATCAGTGGAAGACGGGTACGAGATTGATTTTCTACATGAGACAATTTACCTAACAGATAAAGCTGACCTGCTTGATTTAATTCCGATAATTACTGCCAGACAACAAGCAGGAAGAATTGTTCCACCTCACACCACAGCGGTGATCGATGCGTATGACCTCTCAATATCTGTCGAAAATGACACTCTGCACCTCGAAATCCAGACCGACAAATCTTAACCTTCTGCATTGAAATCATGTAGTGTGGTGAGGTAGCAAAGCCAGGCCCAACGCGCCTGCCTTGAGAGCAGGTGGGCGAGAGCCCTCCTGGGTTCAAATCCCAGCCTCACCGCTTTCATAGATTGTAACGACAGGAATCTATTGTAATTTTAGATTCTCATGCAGATTGCCAGAGGACAATTATTTTGATACCGCTCTATTAATATTCCATATATGGCAAGTACATCATGGCCTCATGACCCTGATGGAGATAAGGGAAGTGAGGGTATGCGCAAATACGGCATGGCAATTTTATCGAAAAAAGTTGACGAAGACGAAGATTTTCCATTAGATCGGAACTCGTTTCTTGAGGCTCATGGTGAGGATCCCGTGCGTATAAACCATGAAACGGTCGTGAGTGTTGCTGATATTTTTGAATATGTTGATACAGAAGAATTTGAATCGAAAGTTGATTTCCATAAAGCAGTTGGTGAAGCATTTCGCCAGGGTGGATTCTGGGAATTTACCCCAGAATCCTAAGATTCCTCAAACGGCGTTTGGTGATTGCGGGCTTCCTCCGCTAACTCTTCTAAATTTTGAATTTCGGCTTGCACTTTATCACGGAGTAAATTGACGGCAACTGAGTTTGCTCCTTC
>JBDGRB010000312.1:0-6648 GCA_042218485.1 Halobacteriaceae archaeon
CCGATAATTCTGCCGCTCGTGATTGATCAGCAGTAACGATAATAAATTTATTATTGTTCGTTGCTAATTCATTTACTATTGGTTCTGTTAAATCGCCATATCCAAGGACAATAATATGGTCCTCTAGCATTTCAAGTTGTGATTGTGTCATATGTCCAAGAGCTTGTGTTATTCGTGATTCAATTGCAGGTGCTAAGACAGCACCAACAACGATAGCGAAACTTGCAGTTCCGAGAATCAGCACGGAGAGACCGAATAGTCGGGCTTCCTGTGTTGTTGGCGTGATATCGCCGTATCCCACAGTACTTGCTGTAACCAGAGAAAAATAAAACGCATCTAGAATAGTGTTTAAATTCGTAAATTCTTCTCTGAGTGCATACGCTCCCAATGTTCCATATATTTGTGTCCCAATTAACGCTGTCAAGCCAGCAATTTGTGTCGTCGAGATGGATATCCCGCGTGTGAAGTGTTTACGAGAAAGACGAACTATGGGGAGTGATACCAGCGAGAGGATGACCAGCGGAACCGACCATGGACTTGCCTGAATAATACCCTGCATTGCAGTTATCGGAAGTAAAACTATGGCAGATTGCCATGCAACCTTCAGACCGCGACGCAAACCCAAAGCAGTCATTAACATCAAAAAACCCGTCAATGTCCCAGTAAATCCTGCTGTCGTTTGGATTGGTTGTGGAACATATGGGGCCACAAGCGGAACAGTTGCAGCAGATTCGATATTGACAATCCCTGTAACAATCGATAATATACTTACGAATACAGTCAAACCGACTGTTATTCGAGGACCAGCCCACTGCTGCCAAGAGCCACCCATATGCCATTACAGTTATGCTATCCATTTAACTTTTGCAGGACACGTTCCCGCCTTCATGGAGCAATACTGTCAGCAAAGTGAGTAGTACACCAGATCATGGATCCATCACGAAGCCACCATACCCATCTCTCAAGAGGGGTGGAGCAACTAAGATTGACCTCCCACGGCTGAAGCCGTGAGCTTTAGCCTTGCATTACTATGGCGATTACCTCCATATTTGCGGAGCAGGGCATGTCTAAATCCGTATAATGAGTAGTGGTAGCGAGTCGTTACAGGTAAATAGATTGGATTCTGTTGGTAAATATATGGCTCAAATGCCCATACAAATTGTCCGTGGGCTATATCTTGGGATTTTAACCGGGATCATCCCGGCATTAATTGCGTGGACATTGGCATTTCTATTTCGTCATATCACAGGATTAACTGTCCCATCATTCGCTATTGTTGTTTTGGGTGTTGCAATTGCTGGTATTAATGGTGGCTTTCTCGCGCTCAATGATCCACAAATTATACAATCAGCTAATAGTATTACCCTGATTACAGCAATCCTCGTCGTAATGATGGCCACATTTTATGCGCACGCAAAGGGAGATCAGCTAGGAGCGTCCCTTCCCCGATTTTTTACGTGGTCAAACCTGCGAGAGCAGACGCTTTCGAGTGATGTGATTGAATTCGTTGGGAAACGCGGACAGGTCACCGTAACAGTTATCGGCGAAGTTCAGGATATCGAGGGCTATCCACCGGTTTCAGAAACGCTTCGTTCCGAGATTCAAGCTATCGAGTGGACCTTTCCCGCAGACCTCGGGATTGAAACACTTGAACAGCGGGTTGCTGACCGTCTGCAATCAGAATTCGATGTTATGGAAGCTTCCGTTGATATTGATTCAAAGGCACGGGCAACGGTGAAAGTTGCAGCCCCACTATCAGGGCTGTCCAAACGTGTTCATACTGGGCAACGAGCTGTTTCCGTTGAAGGATTAGTTCCTACAGGACTTGCGCGTGGTGAAAAGGCTGAATTGGTATACCCTGATACCACAATATCTGGGACAGTAGTCAGTGCTAGATCAGGCAATAAGTCAACACCGCCAGAAAAAGAGGCCCCACCTACCGAAACTGAAGCAGAACCTATCCCACCCAAGGCACCAACAACAACAGGAGGAGAAGGGCGAGTAACCATTGCTGTTGATCGAGAATACGTCGAGAAAGTATTGCAAGAGCAATACACTCAATTACTTATCAAGGCACGCGGGATCCGACAAGAGTTTGCATTTATCTCATTATTACGTCGTACAGGGAAACGGATTAAACGACTCACAGTTCAGCCAGATAGCCAGGTAACCGGCCGTTCGTTGGAAAGTCTCAATTTACGCGAACGGTATCAGGTTGTCCTTATCGGAGTCCGCGATGAAGGAACATGGAATATCGCTCCAAATAGGAAAACTGTTCTGCAACCAAATAACGAGATATTCGTCATCGGACAAGCAGATGCGTTAAAAACCTTTGAGGAGGAGATGCTATGAGCCAAACAGTTCCCATTTCATTGATTTCGCCAGTAATTCGAGTGGGGTCGATTATCCTCATCTCTGAAATCGTCGTGCTAATATCTGCAATCATCTATCGGTGGTATACACGAAATCGTATTCAACTCGGATTAGCTATTCTCCTAGCATTAGCAACCGTTGTCCTTTATCTCAATGTAATGACAGCACTGGGAGAGGTGGTGAAAGGCCAAGAAAGTCATTTATCGACGCAAATAGTATTTATGAATTTGATAGTGTTAGCGACGAGTGCAACAATTGCACCGCTTGCACTCCGTATCGGTGATCGAATTGCGATTGCTATCCTTGCTGTTAGTGGTGTCAGAATCTTGGAGGGAACAGTAGGATCGTTTGCCAAAACTGTCGGCGGGGTAACGACTGTTCAACTTCCGGATAAAATCGAGGATTTGGACAACTACGATCCTGTACCCCAAGATATCAAAGATAAATTAGTCGGAAAATCACTTGTGTTTCCACGGAGCGTCTCTGTCGATGAACTTAAAGAGCGATTAGTTGCCCGGCTCAAAGAAGAATACGATATCGGATTTGTTGATGTTGAAATTTCGTCAGCTGGCGAAATTACCTATCTTGGCGTTGGTCAACGGCTTGCTGGGCTGGGCCACACGTTGAGCCCAGGAATGGCAGCCGTTGCAATCAAAGGGGATCCACCAAATACTGCGAGTTCTGGCGATCGAGTTCAATTATGGACAACTGGAGAGAATCCACAACGTGTCACCACGGCTGAAATCCGAGCAACACAGGATGATGTTGTGACAATTGTGCTTGATGAAACTGAGGCGAAATCACTCACCCAAGATACGTATAATCTTGTGACATTACCAACTGATACCCAACCAGAACGGGAGTTCGTATCGATATTACGTGCATCTGAGGAAACCATGCAAATTCATACGGTTGAAGAGAATAGCAAACTAATCGGCCAAACAATCGGGGATATCCCCATCTCCGTTATCGCTGTCTCCCGAGAAGAGGAATTCGTACCAATTCCACCGCGTAAATATTCAATATCGAAAAATGATACATTATATATTGTTGCGAGTGCGGAAGAATTCCGACGAGCCATTGGCAGTCAATAAGTGTACTATATAGGCGAGGCAAATCACTGCTCATCGATATACTTGCTTGTCGTGGCTTCAAATATTGGTGACATTTCGTTCCCAAAAATATATCGAATTCAACTATCGGATATTTGGAAAATCATACAAATACTACTACCACATCCAAACCAGTCGAAAATCAAGTGAAGTCGCTTATTTCAATATGTTCTTACTATTGGAAAAATAACTCACATTATATGCAGTGGAAGTTGTTTGCAGATTTAGCAGAGATTACAGGGGAACGTGAATTAGAGTATGCTACTTCCGAAACGGTCAGATCGGCGTTGCAGACGCTTATAGACGACTATCCACAACTTGAAGATCGAATTTTCGAAAACGGTGAAATCGCTGACCATATAAATATCCTCCATAATGGCACACCTATCGAGCAAAAACAAGGTCTCGATACGGCCATTTCAAACGGCGATGAAATTGCTATATTCCCGCCTGTTACTGGCGGTATGAGCCCGTTAGATCGGCGGCCATAATGAAATCCGGTTCATCCGATAGGTCAACTCTGGCGTACGCTGAATCGCTTAACGCCTGTTTTGTTTCTGGGATAACAACTCGTGTCGTATCTGCCCCTCGATTGGCGGCATCCTCACGGATCACATCATATAATGCCAATGCGCCAGGAGTATTTTCCCACGCACCGATGCCATATTCAACACGAAACTCCGTTTCTTCATCGCGTTCCCGTTCATATTCTCGGGCCTTGTATGCGAATCCGTGAACGCCATCACTATCGGAAACAACAAATAAATCTCCATTTGTTGCTGCAGTTTCCAGTCGATCCCTGGTAATTTCTGTAAATGCCCATGACTCGGTGGGATCCAATCCCAAACCAGACATAGCGGTTCGTGATTCACTATGGATCCAAAACTGCCAAGCAGCTTTGGGGTCATTCGAAACTTCCATCCCTGGATCAACCGACTGATTTGGCTCCGGATGAGACCACCGGAATTCAGCCACCGGCTCATATCCGACCGCCTTTGATTGCCCAAGGCCCATGATATTTGATGAAAATACCATGTTTCGAAACACAGACGCACCGCGTTCACGCGCCCAATCAAATGCTGTAAAAGTGAGTTTCCGACTTACACCCTGTCCTCGAAATTCGGGATTAACACGGAGTCCTTGTCCCCATGCTTCATAGTCTGAGAGGAGAACTGCCTGCACAAGGCCTGCCACCTCATCTCCAATAGTTGCGACAAACGTGTGTTGGGTTTCATCATCGGATTCGACCCAATCAGTGAAAACCCGGGGTATATAATCGCCGCCACCACGATCTTCCCAGGTTTGTTGTGTAAATGCAACGACGTCTTCTTCGTCCGATAGACGTGCTTGCCGGATAGTAATATTCTCACTCATTATTATCGTGTGGGTACGGAGCGTTCGGTTAATTCACCAGCTAATTCGGTTTGCATCGTCTCTTCGACCGATACAGTATTTTCAAGTGCCCACATTAATTTGACCATTGCCGTTTCCGGAAGCATATTTTCGCCTTCGATAACACCTGCCTCAATCAAATCCCGACCAGTATCATATACTCGATCACAAACTCGTCCATATAGACACTGACTTGTCATAACGACATGTGTTCCTGAATCGATGAGATCACTGATAATCGGGATAAGGTCGGTATGAACATGACCTAGTCCAGTTCCTTCGATAACAAGTCCATCGTTTTCCCTGTGATGTTCAAGCAGTGCAGGATCCATTCCAGGCGTAAATTTAAGCAAACCGACGTCCGTTGCAAGTTCTGACTGAATATCTAACTCAATGTCTCCTCGTTCCGTATAATCTCGGTGAAACGTCACAGCGCCGGATTCAAAATCCACCTGCCCGAGAGGTTGTTGGCCGATCGTTTCAAACGCATCACGGCGAGAGGTATGATTTTTTCGAACCCGCGTTCCGAGATGTAAAGCCGCAATATCATCGCTTTCATTTTTATGCATACACACTAATACCTCCGCACAATCACTTTTCGCAGCCTCGACCGCACACACGGCATTCATTACATTATCACTTGAGGGACGATCTGCAGAGCGTTGGCTACCGGTAAACACGACTGGGACCGGTGTATCTATCATAAAGGACAGGGCACTTGCCGTGTATTGCATTGTATCTGTGCCGTGCATGATAACGACACCATCAGCGCCCCGATCAATTTCATCATAGACCGCTGTCGCTAGATCTTGCCACACATCGGGTGTCATATTTTCGGAAAGGATGTTGGCAACAACTCGGCCACGATAGTTTGCTCGACCGGCCAAATCGGGGACCGCTCGAAGAATATCTTCTGCATCAAATTGTGCCGTTACAGCGCCAGTCCGATAATCGACAGTTGAAGCAATCGTTCCGCCTGTACTAATTAACGCAATAGTAGGCAAGTCTTCATCGAATTGGATTTCGGATTCTTGCGTCGGTTCGCCAGAACTCAGCGTTACCGTATCAGACTCAAGGACCTCCACAGTCGCTTGATCTCGATCGATGCCAACATTATATCCTCCACTCCGCTTTATGACGATCGTCTCGGTGGTGGTCGAGGGAAGTACAATACCCTCATATGTTTCGGTTTCCTTTGAAATTCGGACCCGATCTCCAGGATTCATATACCAGTCTTTCATCCGATACTTCTTGAATGCAACCTTTCGGAACGCTCGCTTTCATTCGACTGGTTTTGGATTGGATCCAGCGGATAATTTCCGTTAACGTTACGCTTATTGGCATCGCTGGTAGTGCTCAGGTATGACCACTCCGCCTGCAACTGAGAAACGGACCGTTACAGAAAATCTCCATGGAGATACGATCGTTGATCCATATCGCTGGCTCGAAGACGATTCAGAAGAAGTGCGATCGTGGATCGAGAAACAAAATGAGTATGCTGATACTGTTCTTTCAGCTTCCTTTCGTGATGAGTTACAATCCCGTATAGAATCGCTTGCACGGATAACTGATTACAGCTCAATCACCGCTCGAGATGATTACTATTTTCAACGTATCGAGCCAGCCAATGCAGACCAGCCAAAATTATGCATGCGGGCAAATCCCGAAGCAGATCCAATCGATCTGGTGGATCCAAACGAATGGAATACTGCAGAAGAACAATCCCTGGATTGGTATGTCCCAAGTCCTGACGGTGAGTTAATTGCGTATG
>JBDGRB010000140.1:0-1041 GCA_042218485.1 Halobacteriaceae archaeon
AGATATCCCAGAACGGTTTGATCGCTTTGAGGAGGGGGTCGAAGTGATCGATTTGCTACTCCATAATAATGATGCAGTTTCATATGATGGTGAATATTTCAACCTTCAGGAAGCGAAATTACTTCCACGGCCACGGCGAGAAGATGGAACACGATTGCTTATCGGTGGTAATGGACAGAATCGAACACTTCCATTGGCAGCTGAATATGCCACAGAATGGAATGGTGTTTTCCTCCCGCCAGAAGAATATCATGATCTCAATATACGCCTTGATGAATTCATTGAAAAACAGGGACGCCAACCGAGCGAGGTCAGGAGATCATTGATGACACGAATCGTTTATGGTCGAGATAGCGACGAACTCGAAAACCATCTTGATGGAAACGATCCCGACGATCTTCGAGAACAGGGCTATATTGTCGGAACTGCCGAAGACATCCGTGAACACCTCGATCGACTTGATGAGGTCGGTGTCGACCGTGTCATGTTGCAGTGGCTTGCACTTGATGATATGGACCGACTCAAGGCCCTAGCAGATGCAATTCTGTAGTTGATTAAGAGCCGTCGGTATCAGCTACAGGCTTGATGAAAAACATTGCCACACCAGCAATACCAAGCAAACCAGCTCCTAGGATAAATGTTTGGGACCATCCGAGCGTTATGACAAGCGTACTTGTAACAATACCACCAAAGATACTGCCCCATAGCTTTCCTGTATAAAGAGCGGCATAATTTTCTGAGGAATGAGATGGCCCATAATATTCGCCTATTAACCCAGGAAACACAGCAAACACAGGGCTTCGGAAAAACGACGCCAATGCCACACCACCAATAAATACGATTCCGAGATTCGATTGGCCAGCAAATACTGCTATAGCAATGCCAGTTGCACTGAGCAATAATGCCGTTCCAATCGTTTGAATCGGGTCAAATCGATCCGAAATGGCACCAACGATTACGACACCACCGCCCTCTGCGAGGGCAATAATCGACGCAGCAGTTGTTGCCGTGGCAGGGCTAAGTCCCACCGTGTCGGCAAAC
>JBDGRB010000140.1:1051-6279 GCA_042218485.1 Halobacteriaceae archaeon
CGGCAAACGAAATTACTTTTCCGATGAGCATGAGTCCAACACCGTTGACAATGATAAATATCCCATATAAGAGCCAGAATTGCCATGTTTGAATTGTTTCACGCCATGTATAGCTAACCTCCGTGTTCGGCTCTGCTGTATCGGTTGTCGTTGTTTGTGTTGTGGAGGTCGGATCACGAAGAATAATTGCACCAACAAGAGCAGTGATTGCACCAATGCCGCCGAAAATGAATAAGGTGCTATCGAAAGAACCAACGATATTCCCACGAACAACTGGAATTAACACGAAACTTAATCCACTATAACTCATGGCGACAATCCCAGTTGCTATGCCTCGATGTTCGTCAAACCATTTGACGGGGGTATTTACCGCAACTGTATATGCGATTCCGGATCCAATTCCCCCGAAAATCACTGCTATTACTGCATGAACAAAAGATGATGCTAGTGTTAGCCCAATATACCCGCCAGCGAATAGTATTCCGCTACTAAAAAGGGGTAACCGTGGCCCGAATCGGTCCCGAAACCAGCCGGCTGGAAATTGAGAAAGTGTTTGGGCGGCGATAAGAACAGTAAACAGCGTCCCAAGGGTGGCTTCTGATGCCCCGATTTGGACCCCAATCGGACCTCGAATCGAGGACCACAAGAATTGAAATGTTCCGGCGATTCCCATAATCATGGCACCGACAATAACTAGCCACCAGCGTGAGAATGGAAGCGACTGTGTTGTTCGAGTCATTCCCGATATGAACTATATCTATTTACAAATCAAAATGCTGTGATATTAGGTGAGCGCAGATTGCGTACACTGGTTTGATCACGATTCTTCGATAAATTCAACACTGGTAATTTCAAACTGTGCTCCCCCACTTGGACTCGTTGTCACGGAAATATCCCAACCATGTGCGTTGGTGATCTCCTCAACGATTGAGAGACCAAATCCCGTTCCTTCATCGCTTGTTGTATATCCATGTTCGAATATTTCATCTTGTTTTTCATCAGGGATGCCAGGTCCATCATCTGCGACAAAAAATCCATGATCAGTTGTTCCAAACTGAACCGTCACATCGTTTCCGCCATGTTTCGCTGCGTTCCGAAAGAGATTTTCAAGTAATTCTTTGATTCGATTGGTATCGCCTTCGATAGTACCAAGGTTATTTTCAACTGATAATGTCGCATTGTTCGTCGATGCTGTCCGCCAGGCTGTATCCACTACATCCTCAAGTGGTACCGGTGTTGTTTCATCAATTGTCCGTCCTTGTCGAGCCAACGTCAAGGTATCATCGATGAGGGCATCCATCCGCTTGAGTGCTTGTTCAACTTTTTGGAGTTGGTCGGACGAACACTCTTCTTTGGCTAATGCCAACCGGCCGGTCGCCAAGTTGAGCGGATTACGAAGATCATGTGAAACGACACTCGCAAAGCGCTCTAACCGATTATTTTGACGTTCTAATTCCTGTTCATACTCTTTCCGATCAGTTATATCTCGTGCTGATAGGACAACTGCTGGTTCTCCTTCATACCCTTCAGGAAGTGGAGCCAGATGGCCTTCATACCAGTAGACGCCACCGGGTGTTTCTAATGTATATTCGAGTGTTTGCAAATTCCCCGTTTCTAATGTAGTTTGGATTGCGTCACGGATCTGTGAAGCTGTATCACTGGACAATAAATCATCGATTGATTTCCCGATGATTTCATCCTTCGTATATAACGATGGCCCTTCATCCCAGCCAGTAATGACATCGAGATACGTTCCGTTTTCATTATAAATAAAGGTATAGTCGGGAAAGGTAGTGGATAGTGCATTGATTAATTCATGGCTTTGTTGTAGTTCACGCTCACGTTCCTTTTGCTGAGTAATATTGCGAAACATCCAGAGGCGGCCATAATAGGATCCATCTTCTCCCATAATAGAGGTGGTATACTCTTCGAAGACGCGGCCATCATTGAATGATATTTCGCCTCGCTGGGTCTTTTCGGGATGCTTAAATAAATGTTCAGTCCGTTCTCGAAACTCCTGTGGATTATCAAGTTTCTCAGCCATCCATTCAAGGACTGACTCGGTTCCTTCATGTTCGATGATTTCCTGTGGTATCCCCAGCATCTCAACAAATTGATCATTATATGAAACCAACTCATGATTTTCATTCACGACGACAATGCCGTCAAGGATCGCTTCTTGTTGGGCCTCAAGAAGCGACTGTTGACGACTAAGTTCCTCCTTACGCTGTTTTCGTTCCGTTATATCAGTTGCAACACCACAAATACCGGTTGGATCCGAAGGATCCCCTAATGGAGATTTGAAGGTGAGATAAGTGGTTGTTCCTTCTTTAGTCGGAACTTCGGATTCAATCTCTAATGTTTCTCCAGTGGATAATACCTTTTGATCATTCTGTCGATATTCTTTCGCTACTTCTTCAGGGAAAAGATCGAAATCTGTCTTTCCTGTAATGTTTTCAGTAGAATCAATACCCAGTATTTCACGACATTCTTCGTTCATGAGTTGATATCGACCTTCGGTATCTTTGATAAAAATTGCTGCCTCAACAGTATCCAGAACAGCCTGCAACTGGCGGTTCGTATTTTGTAGTTCCTGTTCGCGTTGTTTGTACGCACTAATATCTTTATATACCCACAGAGTTCCCTGCCCAGCCGGTAATTGAATCGGGATGTAACTCCACGAAAGCGTTCGTCCACTGGTTAGATCCATCGTTTCATTATAAACCGGTTCATTCCGATTCCGAATATCTGTCCGTGTCTGAAGAAATTCATCACCATTCTCAGTTTTCGTTGCTATCAATTGGAATGCTTCCTCGTTTGGTTTAGTGGTCACATCCGTGGGTTGAGATATATCAAATATATTACAAAACGCTTCATTTACTGTTAATACCTCTCCTGTCGGCGACTCAACAAGAATGCCTGATGGCAGTTTATCGACAATAGAGAGAATCGTATCAAGTCGCCGTTTGCGATCGGTAATATCGATATACATGCCTATCCCTTCATCGATATCATCACCATTAGCAAATCGAATCGTACTGAGAAGAAAATCTCGTTCGCCAGATGCTGTTTGTCGGGTTACCTCTTTGTTTACGATATCCTTTTCTCTGGCTCGTTGGGTCAGGTCAGTTGCTTCCGATTGAAATCGGTCGGGAACTAATTGGTCATCAAAGGAGGTACCAATTAGGTCATCTTCCGAATATCCAAATGTATTTTCGAACGGTTCGTTGACATTTTGAATGATTAAATCGTTTTCATCAAATTCGACATGAACGAGAGGATGCGGAATGATATCAATGAGTGCATCAATTCGGGAACGTTCCCGTTGAAGTGATTTTTCTTGTTGGCGGCGTTCTGATATGTCTCGTACGGCAGCCAGTATTCGCTCTTGGCCATTAATAACAGTCTGCCTGAGATGGACTTCGACAGGAATTTCGTCACCATCTTTCGTTACATCCATCCATTCAAAGGTTTGGGGGCCATCTTCTACTGTTTGCTGGATGAGTTCCTTTGCACGGGTTTCGGTATATGGCGGTTTATTTACGTGTAATGAGTTCAGATCTTTGCCAATGAGTTCATCACGATCATAATTTAGCAAATTACAGAATCCTTCATTTGCGTCGATTAATGTCCCATCCTCGGGATCATGCAATGTGAGTCCATCTGGGACTTTTTCGAATATTTCTTGATAATTTATCTGTGCATGATACTTTTCCACGGCATTGAGTATTCGATTGCTCAGAATCGTATATTGATCATTGCCGGTTTCTTTCTGAAGGTAATCTGTAACGCCTGCAGATATCGCTTCGCTTGCGATTTCCTCGCTTCCTTCACCAGTAAATAAAATAAATGGAAGATCAGGATCCTCTTGGCGTACCTCTTGGAGAAATGAAATACCATCCATATTCGGCATAACGTAATCGGAGACAATACAATCGAAATCGGTAGTTGCTAATTTTGTTAACCCATCCTGGGCATTGGTGGCTGTTTTCACCACGAACCGATCGTTTTCACGTTCGAGCATATCGGCGGCCAACTCCACAAATGATGGTTCATCGTCAACATGAAGGATCCGAATATCACCTGAATCGTGATTCATTATCCTGTATTGTGTTAGGTAAACCTCATATGTCTACCGATGAGAAGCAACGTTCCTGAGAGTATATTGTTATATGGTGAGGACAAATTACTTTCAAATACCATGCCACCAAGTTCCATCCCGGATCCGTTCCCAGTGTTGGAAACACCGTTTGTCCGCCAAACCAACGATGCCGGTGACTATGTCCTCACGCCATCACGCAAAGGGAAATTTAATTGGGTGTTTGAGGATGCCGAAAACGTCCGCGCTGTGGAGTACCTCGATGGATCCACAGCAGCCGTAAAAATCGCCAATGGAAACGTACAGACCGCGTATACGCCAATGGGTGAGGATCCGATGCAACCGGTTGAGCCATATGGGAATCGGAATCATCATTTCGTGACCCGAGCAATACAAAATACCATACATCGTGGCTATTTTGATGGATATGATGATGGTATTTATTATGGTATAGTGATTGGCCCGGATTTTGGTGGCAAACAAATTGGGACGCCAAATCCACATGAATTGGCAAACCGACTCTTTGTGCCATTTAAATGGGCTCGTCGGAAACTCACATATGAAACATACGGTGAATATGGAACTGATTATGATGCAATTAGTGACTGGTTTCGAGAAGGGCTATTTTCCTTATTCGCAAATAAGTTCCATAATGAACCAATCAGTGAAGTGCGTGACTCACGGTATGTATATGGCGTCCTCTTTTTCAAACCAGATTATGAAACCACCGGATTACAAACTGCAGAAATGAAGCGTCGGGGCGAAACGTATACCGTTGCTCGCAATGTTGTCCAGCTACGGCGAGATATGTTTCCGTGGTTTGATGCAACTGAGACGGCGAGCGTAATCCAAACGTGAATTTATCCTTTCGAAGGTGTCGGTATTCGGTCAAGTATAGTCGTGTGGTTTGTGTCGTGTAGCGTCCACGAGTCACTCTCGCTGTGAAGTACCTCGGGGACAAAGCCCCGAGGCACTCGCCCTACCCAGTTTGTAGAGGGATCGATTTTTTCTGGGTCCACAGATAGAATGATCCCAGACCAAATATAACACCAATTATAATTGATATGATAAGAGAAATCGTTATACTCTGTCGGAATCCGCTCACCGAAATTGCAAACACAACTAGCAC
>JBDGRB010000140.1:6289-6631 GCA_042218485.1 Halobacteriaceae archaeon
ATCCCAAAGATACCAAGGGAATAGGCAATCCCTTGATTCCGTTTGTTTGTTTCTTGTTCTATCTGTAGGAGAACGAATGCCCCAATCAGCGCACCGATAACAATCCCTGTTGGAATACCAATCAATACCGAAAACTCAACATACGGCAATAACAGTTCAGATACGACGAGAAACACGGCGAGGAATGTTGCAACACTTGCTCCAAGAGCATATCCAATGACACGAAAACGCATATGATAATATTAACAGAGGGACAAAAAAGATGTGTTGGGGATTCGTATTTTCCAGATATATTTATCAGGTCTTAGAGCTAATGTATCTCTATGGCATATCGATTTATTC
>JBDGRB010000111.1:0-6531 GCA_042218485.1 Halobacteriaceae archaeon
GGTGTCAACCCCACAAAGCGCTTGGAATGGTTGGGGATGTGATCGTGAATGAGTCGGGCCAGCCACCTGGCGGCGCAGCTAAAGGTGGTGGTGGAGAAATCCATCCTGAAGAAATGGGTGTCCCCTTCCGCGCTCATTGGGTCGGTGTTGCAACTATTTTGATGATGTTTGTATCGCTGATTTACACCTTCTTTGTATTGAAATATGGCGAATCACCGAATGCAAGCTCACCAAATCGTGAATAACAATGTCATCAACTGGATCAACCTACGGCGATATTCATAGATACGAACCGGCGAGAGAGAGTACTGCTGCAGCAATCGCGATAGTGTTGCTAACAATCATAGAGATTGTGTTTGTTGGATTATTCACCTATGGTCTTGTCTCAGGTTGGGGTAAAAGCCCGTTAGGGAATATGTATCTAGGATTTATATTAGGCGTTATCTTCATTGACTTAGCGTTTATTCTCCTCCTGTATCGCAAAGAATTTCTTCCTGACGTGATGATTGTGAAAAAACGACGACGCAAATGGGAGGATCTCTATATTCGGGAAGAGCAAGCGGAAGGCGTCGAATCAGTTGGTGATGTATGGGAACACGTTAAACAAGCAATTTATCCGTACTATAAGAAATAAAAATGGCATCTGAAGCAGATAAATATCCTGAAAGTTCGAGTCGACGCCGGTTTGTCAAAGGTGTGGTTGGATCCGCATCGCTTCTTGGATTAGGAGTCGGTGCTGGATCGATGGTTAATTTGTTGACGTCACCAACTGGTACTGGTGGTGGTGAAACTTCCTTTTATGGTATTAAAAACACAGCGGGGCCTGCTCCACGTGCAATGCCCCAAATCCCCATCGAAATCGATGCAGAAGGATATCTTAAGGGTGTATATCCGACTGTCGAGACAGTAGAGCGTCAAGGTAGGAGTGTAAAAGTTGCAAAGATGGAACTGGGAGGGGTTACATATTCAGTGAGTTGGTTCCAATACTGTGGCGTACAAGGTTATGAAGGTATTGATCCAGAATATGAGGGGGATAATTATTTCCGGTATGCCAGTAGTAGTACATATCAATGGCAAAACGAAGAAGTAACCGGTGGAACACGAGTGCATATCGATGATTTCGCTAATTACGAAACATGGGGCAATGGCATTGGCCGACCGGGCGTCGGCAAACCAGCAATGTGCTCGTGGCGATCGCAAAATACGGAAAACGACATCCCAGTCCAAGTATTACGAAGTACGTTAGTGGAGGAAATGGTTAATGAGGCAAGTGGCGAAGTTGCGAATTGGGCAAAAGCAAGTACCCAAGAAGGATTCATTGCTTGGCTCGATAAATGTACGCACTTCTGTTGCGTGCCTGGCTTCAAATCTACAGAACAAAGTGCACAATTTGATGCAGCAAATAAAGTCTATTGCCCCTGTCATCAATCCGTGTATGACCCCTTCAACATCATAAAACAATCATTTATAGCCTATCCGCGACCCTCAGAGGAGTGATATCATGAGTTTGGAAAAAAAAGATGAATACGATCACAAAGCATGGATGGACGAGAAGGACCTCACTCCTGTAGAAAAAACATATATTACTATTTTGATATGGTTTGATCGGCGGTTCCGTATCGTTGACTATCTCGAGCTGCTGGAAACGATGTATTATCGGGTCAATCTTCAAATGCCCAAAAGCCATACAGAACAATATAATCTCGATAATAAATTCTGGTACTGGTACCCATTATATGCATTGGGTAGTTTTTCAACAATAGCTTATATCGTCGCTGCCATTTCGGGTGCCTTGCTCGGATTTTACTATGCTCCTGCTACTGCTCCAGGTGCTTGTGATATAGAGCAAGCAACTGTTGCATATTGTACAATTACAAATATCATGACGGACCTGAATTTCGGATATATGCTTAGAAGTTTACATCGATGGTCCGCTCAAGTGATGACTGCTGCCGTATTCTTGCACATGTTGCGTGTCTATTTCACAGGGGCGTATAAAGAACCCCGAGAGTTGAATTGGTTAATCGGGATTGTTCTGATTAGCCTTACGATGGGATTTGGATATACAGGATATCTGTTGCCATGGGATCAGTTATCTTTCTGGGCGGGCCAGATCGGTGTCGAGATGGCCTTATCAATACCACTCGCCGGTAAATGGGTCGCGCAATTAGTGTTTGGTGGATATAGTTTGGGCCAAGCAACACTACAACGAATGTATATACTGCATGTATTCATTTTACCCTTTATTGTCACTACCTTGATCGCCATTCATATCGGCATCGTTTGGATGCAAGGAATCGCAGAACCACACTAACTCACAAACCATGTCAGATACAAACGACACACAGGACGTCCGAACCGATGGAAGTGGGCCAGGAATAGTGCCACCTGATGACGAGACGCCAACGTGGCAGGAACGCAAAGAACGGCGGACAGGACTCGCTCGATTGACGTACGAGTATTTCGAACGCGCTCGACGTGAGGATCAAGATCTTCGAGAAGAATCAAATTACGTCGAAAGAGACGTATTAGCATTTCCAACATGGCCCCATGAGCTTATACGCAACCTGTCACTTACTGCATTTTTTATCGGAATGATTTTCTTTTTATCAGCGACGCTTCCACCACATATAGCAGCGCCTGCTAACCCGAACCAAACTCCATCAATCATCCTGCCCGATTGGTATCTCTATTGGACCTTTGGTTTGTTAAAACTCGGCCCATTAAATCCGGAGCTTAGTATTCTCGGCGGTGAAAAATTAATGAAGGATAGGACATTTGGTGTGGTTGCGAATATTATTGTAGTTTCAGCAATTGCCATTGTGCCATTTCTCAATAAAGGAAGTGCTCGCCGACCTGTAGAACAACCGTTTTGGTCTGCTGTTGGTATGGGTGGTGTTACATTTGCGGTTATGATAAGCGCGCTTTCGATCAAGAATATTGTCGCAAAAATTATTGCCCCTCATCTCTTGTTTGATTTGACGTTTCTTCTTCCTGTGGTAATCGGGTGCATTTCATATGCAGTGTTCCGCACGATGCGTGAAGGATATATGTTTGACTTGAATCGGCGATATTATCGATTACGACCACCAAAATAAATGGATGTAAATGACATCTGACGATCCTGAAACAGGTGCATCTGGTCGGCGTGAGGTAATCGTTCCGGATCGCGTATATAGGGCCATAACGGTATTTTCTACCCTCTTTGCGATGATTGCTGTAGTTGGCGGATTTATGTTATTGGACCGAGCAACAAACCGGTCTACAGCACAGGTCGGCGATATTAATATTCTTCAAGCGTTGTTAGCGCTTTTGATAATGATTATTGGAGCAATTGTATATGTGTACGGAACACGCTTCCAGGCTGAAGGAATGGAAAAAGATAAAGAGATAACAACCGAAGATACAAATAATGGCTGATGAATTCGCAAAAGGTTTCGGCATTTTAACAGGTGCTGGACTTGTTTGGATGGTTATTGCGGGATGGTATCAGACTCCCTCTTTTACACAACTCCAGTTGTTTCATGCCCCACCGAACAATCTAAGCCTTCTCGATCAATTAGCCCTGTTTCTCGGAGATATGATGGGTTACTTTGCAATATTTGGAGCAATAACGTTTTGGGTCATCATTCCCGCTGTGCGTGAATTTCGTGGTGAGAGGGCAGAATAGTTATCTGATCAATACTGAATCACACCCCGAAGCACTCGGCCAGTCCAGCCTGTAGACTACTAATATTCCGATTATTTATGATTGATTCGAGGGAAATATATTTGAAATATTTTATCGATTTAGCAATACCAATTACCCTTTTAAACGACTGCATTCCAGTAGGGCTTGATGATGAAGAATAATGCGATATATGCGGTATATAAGAAGACTAGCATGGAAACAACGATAGAACTTTTCGGAAGCTCAAGCTGACGACCCTCTCTGGCCTCGACTTTTCGCGATTCAAATTCAAAGAAATCGCTGATAAACATTCCCAACACTAACACAGACAATACCATCCCGGCATGTTGATGGAGAGTCATAAAATAAAAGGAACCGATAATAAGTGCCCAATTTGTGAGGAGATGTGGCCGATACCGTTCAATAGCCTCTGCGCCATTACTTGCCTGTTCTTTGTATGTATCATTAGCGACCTTTCGCGTGAAAAGGTTCAGGAAGACAAGTATTAGGAGGATATATTCCATATACGGACCAAGTATTGTATCTATTGGCCCAAATAGAGTAACTGACACCATATATACTTATATCAATTTCAATCAGTCTTAGGTCTTTTCCAATCAGTCTGTTAATTACCACTCCGAATTTTAACCGGCTATCGTGAATACACAGTAGAGATACTTCATCGCTATTCCCCAACCATCCTTCGTTTGTTATTTCGAGTGAATGGAGATGGACTCTCGGGGAAAATTACTATCGGAATAGTTTTCGTTTGTTCAAACCGAATTGGTTGGCCCGAGGTCAATAATGATCGTTGGTTACCATCGGTATAGAGGGCGACATCCCCCTCATCCCGTTCGATGGTTATTGACAGGGGAGGCGTGAGAGCCCATTGGACAGGATTAACAGTAAATGGTGCAATTGGGGTCACGGCAACTACTTCACTTGTCGGATCCAAAATAGGACCTCCAGCGGCATGATTATATAAATTACTCCCAGCTGGTGTCGCAATTACGATGCCATCTGATCGAAACTGACTCACTTTAATTCGTTCAAATGTGGCTGATGTTGTATGAACTGAATATTCAGAGATTCGAGCTGGTTCATATGTTATCACGGTTATGGACCCAAATGCCTTCCAAACATCATTCTCATGAACGATTTTAATTACTGATTGTGACAATGTACGCCAATTATATTGAATTAGTGACTCACATATATTTTCTAGTTCACTTCGGGAAATCCCCCAAGCAAATTCCGTTTCAAGCGGTAAAACAGGTATAGATTCAATGTATTTGAGGTTATCAATGAAGGTGTTCTGATCCGTCGTAATTAAAATGTCAAGTGATTTCGTGTATATATTCTGGAGTGTGCCCGTTTCTATATCGATATCTAAGCTTGGATAAGTGGTTATCGCAGATTCCACCGTCGTTTTGACCGACATAGTGTGGTCACCAACGATCCCGATGTGATTCACTGTCTCACCCATACACTTCTCACATGTAAGGCAAATTTAGTATATAATAAAGATGTAGCGAATTTGGTTCTCAATATGGCCAATCGCCGATAATTTTCATGCCCTCAGCGAGATCTTCTTCTTCGAGTTTTTCAGCAATGGCTTCCGGATGTTTATGCTCAATGTGAAATTCGTCATCGGCAAGTCTGATAGCTAACTCTGATAATAAAATTGCTTGTTCGCGGAAATTCCGTTTCTCTACTTTATCAAGCGTATCTGCTTCGGTATGACCCCACCCTCGGCCTTGGTCGCCGGTTTTACTCATTACATGATAACCAGGAACCCCAGATTGGACATATGGCCAATGATCACTGTGTGGACCCATTGTGGGAGATGTTTCAACCGGGTGACCAAAATCATCTGCAACATCTTCAGCAACACGTTCGAGTTGGTCAAAATCGTGGGTAGTAAACGATAGCGTTCGCCCTCGAACGACGCCATCAAAGTTCAGTATTGCCTTTATCGAGTCAAACTCTCTGGTATCAGCATCAAATGAGGATCCGACCAACCCCACTTCTTCGGCACCAAAAGCTATAAAATGTATTTTTGTCTCGAGTTCTTCACTCCGTGATTGGAGGGCACGAGCTACTTCAACTACCATTGCTGTTCCGGCACCATTATCCATTGCCCCTTCCCCAATATCGTGAGCATCTATATGACTCGTTATGAATATCTCTTCATCCGTTTCAGGCCCCAGTTCAGCATGGACATTTTGGCTTTTCATATCAGTAATCGTAGCGTCAACATCTACCGTGATTTCTTGATCTTCAAAACGCCGGCTTAGCCTCGCTCCCGTTTCTTTACTTACACCCACAGCTGGTATCTCACCAATTGGTTGATCAGCTGTGCCCACACTTCCTGTTGGAGGAAGACATCCCTCAACGTGATTTTTATAAATAAATCCAACTGCATCGTTTTGCACGGCATGATAGTATTTCTCTCGACGGTGAATATATCGATCAAACCAGTCTGGGACAAAACTATCAACCATCACAATTTTTCCAGCCACATCCGTTTCTTCGAAATCATCAGGTAAACCATAATTTAAGTCGACAAGTTCTGCAGTTGTCGTCGTGGAAGGGCTTCGGGGAAGGGCAATACAAGATTCAGTTGAATTATCAGTGGTAATTTGACTGGAGCCGCGTTGCCATCCTTGGATGGGAAACGTTTCTAGAGAAGTATGTTCTGTATATTCCTGTAATTGATTTCGTGTTAGTTCTGCAGCTTCTTGTTCTCCTTTACTACCGGCCATCCGATTGCCAATATCGACCAGATCTTCGAGATGGTCCCACCCGGTGTTGCTAACGAATGTCTCGCCAATCCATGCAACCATGGCAAAGTGTTCGTG
>JBDGRB010000031.1:0-5276 GCA_042218485.1 Halobacteriaceae archaeon
CAACTGCTATTCTCCCCTCAGATGGGATTCGTTGGTTAACGGCACTGGTGAACGTATCGGGAAGCCGGCCTACGACTCGTTCAAGATTGAGCGATCGAACCACACGTACAACATTGTCTGTAGTCACGCCAGCCCGGCCCAGTATTGACTTGCTGGTGTCAGTGTGGCTATCCATTTCGAGAAATCCCTGCTTCTCAAGCCATGTGTCAAGGTAGACCGCACCATTAATTGATCTGAATCCGTGATCAGAAATGACAACGACATTCCATTCCTCATTGTCTCGTTCCAGTTGATCAAGGAGTGTCCCAAGTTCTCGATCAATATGTCGATACATCCGGCTGATTTCGTTCCCATTCCAGAAGTGGTGCTGCACGGGATCGGTACAGTAAAGAGTGAGATTGAAGAAGTCAAATTCCTCTTGAGCGAGCAACTGACGCGAGACCTTGAACCGCGATTCGATAATTTCCGCGGTAGCTGAGATTGTCTTATCTCCACCGGATTTGAAGGCCAGTCGATGACCATTTGAAAGCGGCACGTATCCTATGTTTTTGATTTCGTGTTCCCGATCAGATGGTTTGACCAATCCCCTTTCACCGCTGTTCGGTCCGGAAACCATGATGCCGTTAACTTCGTGTGGGGGATAGGTTGTCGGCATATTGATCACGCCGACACGCTGACCCTTGTCGGATAGATAGTCCCAAAGTTCGGCGCTGTCGAAGTGGGTTGCGTCGTTCTGCCGGTTCTCTTTGCTCTCTCGGTCGAAGTTGATAAATCCGAACACACCAAGTTTTCCTGGATTCTTCCCAGTTGAGTAGCATTTCCAGGCAGGATACGTGATTGGTGGAAGTGTTGACCGTAATGTTCCAGTCGTCCCACCGTCCACAAGTCGTTCGAAGGCGGATAAATTCAGCTCATCAAAAATACGCCAACTCCCCCCATCTATTCCAAGAACGAATGTTGAAGTCATTCGGATTCCTTTTTGTTGAGTAGTCTTGGACTAGTTTGTTTTATTATTCTCATTTTAAATACCCCATGTCTTGTAATCGATCTCGTAATTCGGCCTCCTCAATCTCTGAGAACTCCTCTTTAGATTCCGGTTCGAAAGACTCATACGTCTTGCTAACCGGATCCTCCTCCTTTGACATTAATGGACGCAGAACATGGCCATCGAACCGTTTATCCAGAGTTATGTCCAGTAGGTGCAGCAAAGTTGGCGTCACATCCATTATTGATGGTGTCTTATTGAAAATCCAATTAGATGAAATATCGGGTCCAGCCCCTACCAGTAATCCATGTCGGGTATGGTCAATACGTCGCTCGTCAGCTGGTATGAACGTTTCCCCCCGTGGGTGCTGACTCCCGATAACGTACTTCGGCGCTTGCTTAAGAATAATATCTGGTGCATACTCTGTTCGTGGCCCGGTATAGACCTCTTCCCGTCGTTGCACGCTGGCAAATGGCTGGCCTGCTGGACCTTCTAACGACTTGAGTACTGTCATTAGTTCTTCTCTGGTAGATTCGTACTCGTCGCTCCCAACTGTTCCATTTGGATAAAACTGTTTGTCGTTGATGATAATCCCTACATCCACGCCACTAAATCCCATGCCTTCATAGAAGGCTACGCTCTGTTCGTGATCAATTATCTCCTCTAAAGTATCACCGAAACCTTTCGGCGCAAGACGCGCCGCAACATCATACAGGCCAAGCTTCGAAACCACTCGCTCAAGTTGTTGCTTTGTGATACCGACCGATCCAAGTCTTTGAAGGATACGCGTGACGATTTCGGAGGAAGTATTATTATCTGGATATCCAGTCATCTGCTCACGCCAATTTGCATTGCTTTCCTCTCTTAGCTTCGTCTCAGCGTACCCCTTTTCAACAAGCAAAGTATTAAGTCCGATTGACCAGTCTTTTTCTTGACCGATGCCATGGTCTGAGACAACAAGAACATTCGCCTCTCCCTCAACTTCCCCTAGAATATCAGCCATGCACTTGTCCACACGCTCGTATATTTGGCGAATTTTTTCACTATTGTCAAATTTATGAACGGCACTATCAGTTTTCTGGAACTCCAAGAACAGTAGGTCCCACTCATAGGCGTCCATGAGTCGGACTGTAAGTTCGCGACGGGAATCCGTGAGCCTAAGCCACTCGTCAAGCAGCTGTTCCTCAGGTACATTGTTGCCCTCTGACTCGGCGTATACGTGGTAGTCATTCATTTCTACTTTCTCAAGGATATCCGGCGGATGAGTCCTCGGTGTATCGCGGGCGAGATATCCCGGGACGATCACCCCATTAAGTTTCCGTCCTGGATGGGTCACGGGGACGTTAATGACGAGCGACGTGAAACCAGCTATGGACGCGTAGTCCCAAAGCCGGCGGGCGTAAATATCCTCATTGGAGACCGGTTCAATATCGTAGGTTCCTTTCTGCCGAGTATAGAAACCGAACACTCCATGCTTGCCAGGATTAACACCCGTTGTCAGTGATGTCCAAGCTGGGGGGGTTGTTGATGGTACAGAACTCTCTACTGCTGATTGACCTCCTCGTTTTATTAGGTTTTGTATCGTCGGGAGTGTACCATCGCCAATCCACGGTTGAAGAAGTTCGAAACAGGCACCATCTAATCCAAATATAATTGTTGGATGATTCATATCACTACTAATTAACAGATTGTGGGTTGCTTTGATAGTAAACCACACTACCTCCATTCACATATACCTTGCTGAATCCGCTTTTTTGGAAGAGGAGTGAGGTTGAATCTTTGCCGGACTTTCGAATTGGTAACCTTGAACCCCTCTCTCCAGGATAGATGCCGCTAATATAGCTTCTCGAACTGAGATAAAGAAAGCCTGACTTCGTATCGTTTCCTGGCATTCCAAGATAGATATTTACTTTGCTTTTCTTAATCTCCGTTTTGTACGTTGTGGTCACGGGACGGCGACCATAAACAGTTGTCCCCGGAGTGATTTCTTTCAATAACCATCGTGAACTAGAAACACTATATTCTGTTTTATACTGGTTGTAAAAGTATCGCTTCTCCGCCTCACTTCCCATTGTCATCACCCGATCTTTCTCAATAAGTTCATTTGGAGCATACCCATGAGTAACAGATGCGGCGAAAAGACCAGAATTAAATATAAAATAGAGCATCGCTATTGCTGTTAATACTCCAAGTGCATACTTATAATTTACTGAAGTATCATGTCCTGTTCGTAGTTGAGGGGCCGTGCCTAGTATAAGTGGGAACTTGGATTGACTGGGAATAATCTGATTGAGGGAGGGGACGGTAACGGTTTTTTGAGTTCCTACCTGATGTATGTTGATGAGCCAACTAACTAGTTTGGCAATTCCCCAATAGACGAACGGGAGGAAGACCACCATTGTTATCGCGAGTGTTCTCGCAGTATTGAATCTGGCAATCGGTAAGAAAGTAATACCGAACAGTCCGAAGAATATGAGGCCGAATACAAGATATTCATCGTCAAATGGGAGTTCAGACGCGGAACCACGTACATCTTGGAATCGCCGTAGAACCGCTGATATAAGTCCAATCATTGCCGTAATACCGATCACGATGTTGAGATATTTGAGTGCTTGGAGGGTGATTGAGTGAAATTGTGTAGCGACATATTTTACAGTCGTCGATGATTGGGGAGTGCCAATAAATTGGTTTCGCAATGTGATGAAGAAATGTTCGCCAAAAGAGATGAAAGCGTTAAAGGTGGTTGACTGGGCACTAACATAGATGTACCACGCGAAGGCAAGAGTGATATAAAATAATCCAAATGCTACCGTCGTTATAGGTGATTGAGAATCGGTTAGGAACCAGTCGCGTAATAGAAGTATACCGGAGACTAGAACTAGACTTAGTAAAATTATGTATGAAGTGCCGTAGTGAGAGACGATAATTGAGAAGCCGAATATAAGCGATAACCATTTTTTGCTAATTCGATCAGTTTCTCTATCAGAGACTACAAGTATCAGCAATGCGAGGAAAAATATTGCTGTGGATGTCCTCGTATTTCTTGAAAGAACAATAAAAAATGAAAAGAGCGACATGAATAGGTATGTGACGAGAAATGCGCCACGATCAGCTACGTAGCGCTTGTACGTCTGGTAAAGCGCTACTGGTGTAAATGAAAACAAGAGAGGGTGAATGATTTTGAACTCCCAAATGAGATTTATTCCAGTAAATAACGAATAGAGTGGATGCAAGAGTACGATCCGCAGCATTGCATTTTTGCTTGCATGAGGGGCCCTTACCGGATTCCAGAATCCCTCCGCTAACACACGTCCCGCAAGAAATGCCTCTTTAGGTTGATCTCCCCACGCCAAGAAGTTTCCAATTAACGTGTTATGCAACAGAAGCGCAATAGCAATTGACCAGACAGCAAAGGGGAGTAGTCGTGATGGCAGCCAGTTCCGGCACACCGCAGCTGGGAGGGCCGCGATGACTGCCAGCAGGAGGAGAATAACGCTGTTGTTACCAGTTCGTGTGATAAGGCGGGCACCAAGAATCGCAACTAGTGGAAGCAGCAAGAGAAACAGTGGCCAGGGATACCATAGATGATCTATCGGAACTGTAACCGAAAGCGAGTCACCCCGATAATAATAGGTTGCTAATAGACTCAAAATTCCGATGGCAATACCAAAAGAAAGAGGCCCAATCGAGATAGGATTAGCAATGCCGACCAACGGGAATACAAAATTAATGACGGATCCCGTAGCCATTAGGAACGCAAGGCTTGTCCCGATAGTGTATAGTAATGTGTTTATCCAATTCCTAGGTTGAATTGCGAGGACTTGTAAGAGGAGATAACCAGGAAGGAATGTCAGATAAATAAACGCAATTCCCCCTCGTATGAGAGGTAGTTTTGGTCCGACTTGTTCAACTCCGATAGTCGCTAAGAACGACAGTTGAAGTAGGAGAACACCCGCAATCACCTGTCTCTTCGATAGGTGTATTACTAATCGATCACGACAATTGACCAATCTATTCTTCATTAGTGGCAATTGTTTTTAGGGGGTCATAATATTCTTCTGATCGTGATGTCCAACCCAAGTGAGATTCAGCATAGCTTCGCGCGTTTGAAGCGTGCTTATCCGGGTTTCCGGTTTCGATATATCGCATGAGATCTGTTGCAGCCTGGTCAGGAGTACTGAAATCTACGGTTATCCCACAATCTTCAGAGTTGATAAATTGTAAGTTAGGGATGTCTGATACAATACATGGAAGTCCAGAGGCCATAGCTTCGTAGAGGCTTAAGGGTTCT
>JBDGRB010000031.1:5286-6492 GCA_042218485.1 Halobacteriaceae archaeon
AGGCTCGGCGTTTTTTCGTGATCAACATAGCCCAAGAAACGTACGTTCTGGAGGTCATTCTGACTAACAAACTTATGGGCTTTACTCTCAAGAGGTCCATTACCGGCTATTACCAAGCTGAGTTCGTTATTCAGTAAATCGGAAAGTTGATTGAAAGTTTCAAGCAATCCTAATGGACGCTTCTCTTCAACTAACCTACCCAAAAAAAGTAATATTTGAGAAGCAGGTAAATCCCATTGGTGTCGAAGTGACTGATTTTCCGTATTTGGGTGAAACATATTCAGGTCTACTCCGTTCCCAATATACGTGATTCGATCGGGATTTATATCTAAGTCACGCAACTCCTCAAGGACCGGTTCGTAGACAACGGTGAACCGGACTCCAGATGTTTTAGCTAGTCCTCGTTTTTCTACTTGGCCGATAAGCCGATAATACAGACTCGTCGGGAATGAGTGATGATCGGATTTCCGATGCATCAAATGACTATGATACGTTATTAAAAGTCGATTTTCAATGGATTCAGGGAGGAGAGGCAAGAGACGTGGATTGTGAAGCCAAATCACATCAAATTCCGTTCCATTCGTAGCCATGTAGCGGTAGGCACACCGCCAAAAATTGAAGATACCGTATCCCAAATAAAGGGGACGAAACCTCTCAAGTGTGTGCAATAGCGATTCAGAAAGTAGGAATTCCTCATCGCAATTTTCGGGGACTTCATGAATGGGAAGCGTAAGATAAGTACAGCTAACATCTTGTTCTGTAAGATGGCTCAAAAGATTATATACTACATTCTTCACTCCAAACTTTGCCGAGGAAACCGTTAGTACCTTCATCGGGAAATATGTTCTACTGCTTCTTTAGTCGTGAGAAGTTCCTGCTCATGGTTGTTTCTTCTTTCAGCCAGTTGCTGAAGTGGCTTTTCCGCCTTTAAATCACCAGAGACGAGATTTTGGTGTTCTCCGGGATCGTCTAGTAGATGGTACAGTTCATATTCTTCCGATTGTTCGCCCTTGTTTGAGACCATGATATATTTCAGAGTTTCGGTACGCACGGAGAGAAGATGGCGGTTATTTCGACCGTCGTAATCTGAGGCTAGTACCCAAGGTTGATCTGAGACACTTGACCAGTCCAATGAATTGTTCCAGTTGTGGCAAAGATGTGGTATATCCAGCAACGAAACGGGCTTTGAGACAGTACTAGAATAAA
>JBDGRB010000070.1:0-6245 GCA_042218485.1 Halobacteriaceae archaeon
AATCAGACGCTTCATAGACTTGGACTGAATAACCCTGTTGTTGGAGACGGTAGGCAGCTGATAACCCAGCAATTCCACCCCCAACGATACCGATCATGCCAATGGGTAGGAGTTGAACGATAAATGTCAATTATGGTTTCAGTAACCCGACCCAAAGGTGCGTTGGTATTTCAAGGTAAACGTTCTACAGGCGGAACAGACCGAGTGCCTCGGGGTCACGCCCCGAAGGGGTTCACAAACAAGTCCAGTATTCTTTTTTCAAACCGCTTGGTATCTCTCCTATGGTTACTGTCGTGGCCCCAGCTACAAGTGCAAATCTTGGCAGTGGATTCGATGTCTTTGGGGTAGCCCTTGATCGACCGGTCGATATCCTTTCTATCGAACGGGCAGAGGAAACAACGATTCAACTGTCTGGATATGGAGTAGATCATATACCAACGACACCTTCAAATAACACTGCAGGGATTGTCGCAAATTCTCTCGATGTATCAGCCACAATTAAAATCGATAAAGGTATTCCACCAGCCTCGGGATTAGGATCCTCTGCTGCCAGTGCGGCGGGGGCAGCAGTTGGATTAAACATGCTGTATGATTTGGGCTATTCAGCGCGTGAACTCGTGTCAATTGCTGCTCAAGGTGAAGCGGTTGTTGCTGGAGAACCGCACAATGATAATGTCGCTCCTGCTATAATGGGCGGATTTACAATCGCTTCCCAAGAGACAATTGAAACGATCCCAGCGACTATGGAGTTAGCAATCTGTCTACCGGAATTAACTACATCAACAAAAACGGCCCGCGACGAGTTACCGACAACAATCCCTTTGGAAAAACATAGTAATACGATCGGGAATGCAGCGCTTGTGACACTCGGGATGGTTTATAATAATTCATCATTAGTCGGTCAAGGCATGGAAGAAACTGTAATCACACCAGTTCGGGCATCACGTATCGAAGGATATGATACGGTAGTGGATATGGCGAAAAATGCTGGCGCATATGGTGTCACTGTTAGTGGATCCGGGCCTGCCGTCATTGCTGTTTGTTCCTCCGACAACCTATCTTCTGTGTGTAGTGCGATGGTCGAAGGATTTGCAAATCACGGTATCGAATCGCGTAGTTTTCAGACCTCGATCGGAAGCGGGGCTACGGTTTTATAGGAGAGTGACTTTATTCGTTTGCCTATCGGGATAGCAGGACAACCGTTATACTCCGCGACTCTGAAGTTGTTCTTCCTCCGGCAATTCCACGTTGGATTCACCTTTCATTCCTTTGCCAATATTTGCTGATATTGAAGCCAGTTTATCCGGATCATCCCAATTGTTGACGGCATCAACAATCGCCTCGCCCATAAGTTCTGGATTTTCCGCCCCAAATATCCCACTGCCAACGAAAATACCATCACATCCATGGTGCATCATCAAGGCTGCATCGGCAGGTGTTGCTATGCCACCAGCAGCAAAGTTAACCACTGGCAATCGGCCTTGTTCAGCTGTTTCATGCACCAGCTCTGCCGGTGCTTCAATCTCTCTTGCAAATGATTCCCGCTCTTCATGCGACATGCCTTGTAATTTTCTGATGGCACCTTTGATGTTCCGTTGGTGATGAACGGCTTGATTTACATCACCCGTTCCTGCCTCTCCTTTCGTTCTGATCATCGCAGCCCCCTCTTTAATCCGACGTAATGCTTCTCCTAAATCCCGTGCGCCACAAACAAATGGCGTCGTGAATTCCCGTTTATCGATATGATAGCGTTCATCTGCAGGGGTTAACACTTCACTCTCATCCACCATGTCAACGCCAATACTTTCCAAAATTTCTGCCTCTTTGGTATGGCCAATGCGTGCTTTGCCCATTACTGGTATACTTACGGCATCAATAATTTCTTTCACATCTGCGGGATCGGCCATCCGAGCTACTCCACCACGTTTCCGGATATCGGCGGGGACTGCTTCCAATGCCATAACAGCAACCGCTCCAGCTTCTTCCGCAATCTTCGCTTGTTCTGCATTGACGACATCCATTATCACGCCGCCTTTTTGCATGCGTGCGAAACCTCGCTTAACCAATTCGGTGCCACGTTTTAATTCTTCTAAATCTGTTTCCTCGGTCATGTCTGTTTGTAGGAGACGAACATATAAGAGATATTGGGTAGACGTCCAATCTTTCAGACAAGTCCTCTCGGGAAGATTATGGCATTTGACCTATACCTATACTGGCGTATCTGTTCACGACAAGTATATCGGTCCAGCGTGCCAAACGAAAATCGATAAGACATTGAATCGAATGCTTGAACTCAAATGGGTGGGAATGATATGGATGATTCTGTAAAATATCTCATTCATGCAAATATCATCGCAGATGGAGTCGTTGAACACAGTGATGTAGTTGGAGCTGTGTTTGGCCAAACTGAAGGCCTATTAGGCGATGAACTCGATATACGCGATCTACAAGAATCTTCAAAGCTTGGTCGAATCGATGTTGAAGTTCAAACCGATAATGGCCGATCATATGGCCGATTAACAATTGGTAGTAATCTTGACAGAGTAGAAACAGCAATTCTCGCTGCTGGGCTTGAAACGATTGATCGTATTGGGCCATGTAAAGCCGATCTTGAAGTCGATCGAATTGAAGATACTCGTCAAGCCAAGCGTCGTGAAATCGTAGAGCGAGCAAAGGAATTATTATCGAATTTTGAAGAATCGAGTTTAACAAGCCAAAAAATCATCGAAGAAGTAAGAGATAGCGTACGGACAGAAACAATTTCCGAGTATAAAGGCTTGCCAGCAGGTCCACGGGTAAGTGATGGTGATGCGATTATTTTAGTTGAAGGTCGATCAGACGTTCGACAACTTCTCGAATTTGGAATTAAAAATGCAATTGCAATTGAGGGAACAAATATTCCAACGCCAATTATCGAATTAACCCAAGAACGGACCACAACTGCCTTCCTTGATGGTGATCGGGGCGGCGACTTAATTCTTCGTGAACTGTCACAGGTGGCCGATGTAGATTATGTTGCCCGTGCTCCAGATGGAAAGTCAGTCGAAGATTTATCTCGGGAAGATATTACTACTGCATTGCAACAAAAGGCCCCCGTTGATATCGCTTTATCGAATATTGAATCCGATGATTCACCAGTCAGGATGCAGTTATCAGAAAATATTGAAGAGCCCAATCCAGATGCGGTTGAGGATTCTTCCGAGCAAGCTGGGATAACTGAGACGAACACGACAGAGAACACAGAGGACCGCCCTGCTACATTACTCGATCATCTATCCGAAGTTGAGGGAACGCAATCGACTCGTTTTCTCACTGATGATTTAACGATTATTACGGAAGTTCCTGCCGATGAAACATTTGAGACGTTGACAGAAATCCAACCGGTCCCAGATTATATAATTATTGATGGCACTGTAACTCAACGGATACTCGATGTTGCATCACAACGAGGCATTCAAGACATAATTGCCGAAGCACGCGGCGAGTTTACGAAACAACCGACGTCCGTTCGGATCCGAACCTTCAACGAATTACAACATCGATCAAAATCATCCAAACCCAATGAGTAACTTTCTCACTTTGATAGGATGTGGTGACCATTATAGTATTCCGAAATTTCATAGATAAAAGACCATACCAGCACACATCAAGGCACCTACAACGGTCGCCAGGAAATTCACGGATTGATTTCCGAGATATTCTCCTTCAAGAAGGGCTCCAAATAGGCTATCGGTTGTCATCCCAATAATACCTGCAAGAAGGATATATCCTCCTTCGATTAGCTGTAGATCAAATAATAGTAGTGCAAGAAGTGCAATCACTAAACTGCCAGCTATCCCTCCGATTTCACCTTGGATGGTAACTGCCCCATCGGTTCCTGGGTCCACTGATTCGAAAGTGGTTATCAAGTGTGGATTATCATACAGTCCACCAATTTCACTTGATAACGTATCACTCAAAGCAGTCGCCAAACTTCCTGCAAATGCAAACATAAACAGATCAGGACTTACGTTAAGTGGTTCATGCGCGGCGAATAATAATACTGAAATCAGCGCTGTGAGTGAGTTCCCTAATACATTGCCTGTTCCCCGGGCGCCGCCCTGCGGTTCTGCAACACCGCGTTCGAGTTTTTCTTCGTATCGATATTTCGTTGAAAGCCCTCCAATCCCAAAGAAGGCAATTAACAATGCAAACCAACTGTATCCACCAAGAATAATTGTCAAGAAGCCCAGTAATATTCCCGTTACCATCCCTTGAATGGATGCAGTTTCCAGGAAAAATGCGATATATCCCAGCGGAACAATAATAAGGAGTGCAATACTCAATTGTGTCCAAGAAACCACGATTGGCAGTTCAGCCAATAACCATAATAGCAAACCCACTACAAGCAAGATAAGCGGATCATCGCGTTCCAAAAAAATAGCCCGAAGTAATGAGGCAAGGAACGTTCCGCTTATCGCAATAAATGTTATTGTTGCAACTTCATTGAACGTGATAGTGTTCGTATAATATATGATGATAACTTGGCCGCCAATAGCTCCTAATATACCACCTATTCCGAATGCTGTAATGCCAACAATTTCTGCTGAATACCAAGCTCGAACCACTTGCGAAGTAAAGTGTCCATATCCAACAATAAGCATTGACGCAACAAAGACAGAGGTTGGCATACCAAACGATGCAGTAACGATGCCAAGCCCTGTTCCTGCTAAACCAAAGCTCATCAGTCCGAACAATCGGTCGGCTTGGTGGTCACCTGGTCGAGCGAGAAGTTCAAATAACTCGCCTTCGGTTATGAGTGCTGCTCCAAGCGTTATTAGAACAAATGGAATCGCCATATATTTGCCAAGCAATGGCGCTGCCAACGACAATGTAGAAATTCCTGCAAACACGCCTGCCCGACTGATTCTTTGATTCACACAACTGTAGATTGTTGAGAGAAGCTACTTAATCTTCCCGAACACAGACGAATCTTTTATACATTACTTATCAATTCAATAAATATGTGGGTATTTACGATCGGTATTTGGCTCTTCGCGTGCGACGACACATCGATGATACACCCAACCATATTGCTCTCATCATCACAGAACGTGACCTCTTAGAACAGGGAGCATATGAAATCCTTGAAGAATTCTTTCAGTGGGTATTCGAATATGGTGGTCGTCAGGTAACTGTTTATGTAAGTGTCTTGGATGAGGCTGCTATTCCGACATTAGAGCGAGAGCTTGGAAATCTTTCGACGCCACGGGAAATTGCCGTTCGCAGCCCCGATGATACAGAGCAAGCTGAAGCCCCTATACAGGTGAGTGTCGGGCTTGGTGGCAAGCATGAATTCGCAGAAGCTGTCAAAGCCCTCTCAAAAGATGTCAAGAATGAGGAACTAAAACCGGAGAACATCGATGAAAAGACGATCGAAGAACAACTCGTTTTCCCAAAAGAACCTGATCTCGTGATAAAAACGGGTGCTGAACGCCTTTCCGATTTTATGATATGGCAATCCGTCTACTCTGAACTATACTTTACTGATGTCAACTGGCGTGATTTCCGCCGAAGAGATTACCTACGGGCTCTGATAGATTATCGAAACCGTCAGCGTCGATTTGGCCGCTGATCTGAACTAACAACATCTGGCTCGTGATCAGGAACGCTGTCTTTAAAGCGAGTGAGAATACGTTTTGCCTCTTCGAGTTCCACTCCGCCAAATGCACGCAATAACGCCAGTGCGCGTTGCACCTTTGCCTGTCGCCAGGATTCTTCTCTTGATTCGTATGTTCGAATGCCGCGTAGAAAATCGATTTTTGAAAACTCCGGCCAATATGGCGTACAGAAAAATACTGCTGCTTCGTTACCATTAGCATGCCATGGGAGGAAATTACTCGTGCGTTCGTCCCCACCTGTACGAATAATGAGATCTACATCACGAACTGGCCCATCGTGGATCCGTTTTGCAAAAGTATTAACATCAATATCGCTTGGATTAATGTTACCATCCTTGACTTCGATTGCTATATCACGAGCGGTACTCAATAATTCTTCCCGACCACCGTATGCTATTGCAATATTCAGACGAAATCTATCGTAGTCGTGTGTTTGTTGTTCTGCGTACGTAATAGCATCTTGGACATCTGTTGGTAATCGACTCGTCTCGCCGATAACCTGAATATGAACTTCTTCGTTATGAATCCGGTCCTTATCAGCAAACTCATACAGTTTTTCTTCAATCAAGTTGAATAAATGCTGCC
>JBDGRB010000240.1:0-6245 GCA_042218485.1 Halobacteriaceae archaeon
ATCATCTTGCGTCGACGGGGCTTAAATAATAGTGTGTATATCAGTAGAACCTTGTTCATAATGTCTATATTTACATGAACCGAATCGACTTTCTTCCTTGGTTAACATCAACGGACCATTATATCATCGGATGGTGGGGATTGAATCTCATTTTCTTCTCACATGTCGTGTTATTGCAACCGCCGCTGTGGGTCACCTACTTCTATAATATTATTTTGTACGGTATAGGAGTTGGTCTCGGATACGTCAATAACCTTATTCGCCGTTTGATAATTCTTGGGACAGTCGCAGGGGGTGTAGAATTAATAGCCGATTATTTTCTTGTCGAGATTGCTAACACATTGGTGTATCCAAGCTCATTGCCGATGATATTACGCTCTCCGTTATATATGCCCTTAGCTTGGGCAATCCTCATTACGCAAATGGGATATCTTGCCTATCGTCTCAACGAGCATCATGGATCAATCGCCGGAAGTGTGATACCTGCAATACTTGCCATCGGTATCGTTGGCATCTATGAAATGGGCGCCCGAACTGCAGGAATCTGGATGTATACTGACGCCCCTTTATTCATGATAGGACATGCGCCACTTTTCATTCTTATTGCCGAGGGATGTATATTCGCAGTGCTACAACATTTCGTCCGGCAACTAAATCCCTTTCTTAGCGGCCTCGCATTTGGGCTAGTTATTGTTATAAGTTATATCGGGATATATACACTCTTCAGTTTCGTCGGTACATTGGGATATTATTTGATCATCGGCGCCTAATATAGTTTGAAGACTGTTGATTCCTATCTTGATTCAGCGAGAGAATCCCGCCGGTTACGGCGGGCGTGAATCGCTCCATGTGCGGCTCTGAAAGCCTTCGGGTCCCCTGAGATTTATATTTCTTGCATACAAAGCATGCCCTCGTACCGAGGCGGTCTCGACCGCCCGAGGAAACGGATACTATCGGATTCACGGGAATCGACATTCGAAGGAATCCCCTTCGGGTCGCTGGATTCCCAGATCCGGTCCCTCCGAATCCCCTCCTGGGATAGGAGTAACGGCGGTCTGGCCCCGCCAGCAGCCCAGGCATGCCAGGCTGGTCTGCAAACCAGCAAATCTCCCACCGCTTGGGAAGCCCCGTCGTTCACGATGGGGAGGAGGTCACCCGGTAATCTAGTTATTTATTTTCGGGGTTGTTCTTGTTCGTCTGTTAGATCTATGAATTCAAAGCGAGCGCCACCTTCCTTACTTTCAGTTAATTTCACAGACCATCCATGAGCCTCCGAAATATGTTTAACAATTGCAAGTCCAAATCCACTCCCATCATTTGTCGTAGTATATCCCGGTTCAAATACTTCGTTTTCATCTTGATCCGAATTATCAATTCCTGGCCCATCGTCAGCTACGAAAAAACCATGTCTGTTTTCCAATGGACCTATTCGGATCGTAACACTGTCATTGCTATGTTCGATTGCATTTGCAAGTAAGTTTTCAAATAGACTCTGAAGGCGCTCTTGGTCCCCCGAAAGAGTTAGTGTATCAGAAATATGGAGATTTGCATTATCCGTTTGAAGTCGTTCCCAACATTCTTCTACAATCGCCTGAATTTCAATTTCTTCTGTATTCGTTGGAATTTGTCCCTTCTCTGCCAGTTCAGTGAAATTATCAATCATTTCGCCCATCCGATTGGCGGTTTTACGCGCAACCTCAAGTTGGTCGCTTTCGTATTCATCCATGGCAAGTTCGAGCCGGCCGTCGATAATATTCAGTTGGTTCTTGAGGTCATGAGATAAAAACGAAGTTAAACTTTCAAGCCGCTGTTTTTGGCGAGACAGAGCTTGTTCACGTTTTTTCCGATCCGTAATATCCCGTACGTTGACCATTACCCCCTCAATGACGGAATTATCTAATAAATTCCGTCCTCGAACCTCTAACCAGCGCCATGAGCCGTTTTTATGTTGCGCTCGAAATTCCACTGTCCGTTCTTCATCTGTCGCGGTAATAATTTCCGATAATGTCTCTATTGCATGCTCGACATCATTTTTATGGACAAATTCAAATGCGTCGTTTCCGATAACCTCCTCAGGTGTATATCCCATTACTCGTTCAATTGGAGGCGTAACATGCTGAACAACTCCATTCCCATCGACGATCATAACGTAATCTGAAGAATGTTGCAATATGCGAAGATACCATTCCCGTGTTTCTTCCATTTGCTGTTTGGTCCGATATTGCTCGACAGCATTCGTGATCCGATTTGCGAGAACTGTATATTGTTCTGATCCCATTTGTTTCTGGAGATAATCTGTCACACCAGCAGATATTGCTTCAGCTGCTATTTCCTCCGATCCCTTTCCAGTGAATAATATAAACGGTAAATCCGGATGTTCATCACGGATTACCTCCAGAAATTCAAGCCCGTCCATCCCAGGCATATCATAGTCACTGACGATACAATCGATCTCTGAAGATTCGAGGTAATCAAGCGCTGCCTCAACATTGGTTTTTGTCTTCACTGTTATCTCGCTGTGTTCACTCTCCAACAAATCAGCTGTTAGCTCGGAAAATTCCGGTTCATCATCGACATGTAGCACTCGTATCTCAGATTGGGAAGATAACCCTGGGATGGTTTCTTGGGCAGGTTTGCTCATCTATCAGTACCTATTATCTCTGAGTACTTTATTGGTTTCCCCAATGACGGTCTTTTTATCAAATGAATTCCAAAGAAAAAAATCATACATTGTAGGGATGTTACAATTTCCAGATAATGCTAAATTTATCAAAATCAGCGAGATGTCACGAAGGTCTACCCGAAAATAACAAGTTTGTCTCCCCTCGTTATGTTTATTATCTCGTTCAATCCAATTGACGGGGTAACTAAAAATAGGAGGTTGTGCTAATTATTGACTGAATGAACCACTATGTAGTAATTATTTAAATTTCAATCCCAAAGTACGAATGATGGATAACTCAATGTTGGTTCTTCACATCGATGATGAGCCAGATTTTGCAGAAATGGCTGCAGAATTTCTCGAACGTGAGGATGATCGGCTTGTCGTCGAGACAGCAACAAGTGCTAAAAAAGGACTTGATAGTCTCAAAGAGCAGGATATAGATTGCATTGTTAGCGATTACGATATGCCCGAAATGAATGGCATTAAACTTCTCAAATCTATTCGCGAAGAACATCCTAACATTCCGTTTATTCTCTATACTGGCAAAGGAAGTGAAGAAGTAGCAAGCGAAGCGATATCTGCTGATGTAACTGACTATCTTCAGAAAGAATCCGGAACGGAACAATACGAACTTTTAGCTAATCGGATTACCAATGCAGTAGCCCAAACACGTGCCAAACAGCGAGCAGAAGAACAAGCTCGAATCTTATCAATTCTTCGAGATGTTAATCAGGCACTTGTTCAATCGACAACCCAAAATGAGATAGAAGATGCTGTGACTGATATCCTTGCCTCTTCTGAGGGGTACCAAATTTCTTGGATCGGTGAATATGATACTAATCATGATCGAGTCGTCCCTCGAACTATAGCTGGAATCAGTGAAAATACCGTCTCACCAATAAATACCTCTGATATCGATCCGTCAGATAGCGCCATACTTAGATCAGCTGCCACACACGAGATCACTGTAACATCCGAGCCAGGCACGACATTCACGGTTTGGGACACAAATGACCTCCGCCCAGATTATGATGCAGGTATTGTAATCCCCTTAGTATATCGGTCGGAGCGTTATGGTCTTTTGGTCCTCTATGCAACGGATGGGGACATCATCAATGAAGCTGAACGCGATATGCTTGAAGAGTTGGCTGGGGATATCGGACAGGCAATGTATACAGCTGCAACCCGACAAGATTTACAATTACATCAAACGGCTGTAAAAACTGTCCCTGAAGGAGTTTTCATTCTGGATGAAGATGCCACAATTGAATTGATAAATGAATCTGCTGCTAACCTACTCGATCGGGATCCATCTAGCGTTCAGGGTGAGGCATTTCCGACATTCGTCGAAGCTGGTATTTTCGATGAAGGGATTATTGACTGGTATCTCGATAGCGTTAGAGAGATGCTTTCTTCACAATCAGAGCGTGATGAGGCTTGGTATGAGACAAATATTCACTTACAATCAGGCGAATCACGGCATATCGAGATCCATCTCACCCTTCGTCCCTATGAAGAAACGTACCGAGGGACGGTTGGTGTAATCCGAGATATAACGGATAGAAAACATCGCGAACAAGCACTCGAACAGAAAAATGAACGGTTGGAAAAATTTGCAAGTATTGTGAGCCATGACCTCCGGAGTCCACTTAATGTTGCTCAGGGTCGACTTGAGTTAGTTAACGAAGAATGTAATAGCGATCACCTCGATGATGTCATTCAAGCAGTTGATCGAAGTATCGATATAATCGATGACCTCTCAACATTGGCCGAGGAGGGGTATAGTAATTTAGAAATCGAATCGGTTAAATTAGCTGATATGGTATCTCGATGTTGGCAAAATGTCGAAACAGCCGACGCTACGCTTTATATAGAAACAGAACAAATCATTCGAGCGGATCCAAGCCAACTGCAACAACTTCTCGAAAATCTCATAGGCAATGCAGTAGAACATGGTGGTCAAGATATTTCTATTCGCGTTGGTGCACTTGAGGATGGTTTCTATGTCGCTGATGATGGCTCTGGCATACCGGACAAAGATCGAGAAAAAGTGTTTGAAGAAGGCTATTCCACGACTGAAGGTGGAACAGGATTGGGATTATCAATTGTCAAAGATATCGTGACTGAGCATACCTGGGAAATTGAATTACTCGCAAGCTCTGAAGGAGGGGCACGATTTGAGATCACGAATGTGGATATAGTAAATAACGATCTAGAGTAATTTTCATCTTAGTTGCATCTATAATACAGGTTAGTTTTGTATTATTCTTCCAGAGTTGCTCTTTTCCCCAGCTAACCATAGCGACATCGGGTTACATTACTCTATGGGCTCCTGACAGGCCGGACATAGGTATTCCGTATCTTCTTCGTTAAGATCAGATGCTAGGCCCGACCACCCACATTCAGGACAAAGGACGGGATCAGATTCATCCATCGGAATCACCTTCCGAGATACATATTCACACAGGTTCCACATAAGATTATGGTTGCCACTCATCGATCGTCTTTATTCGTGACATTTGTCATAGACATGAGCTGATGAGTCACCAAAATCAAATTCCACGCAATCTGCACCGAAGGTAAGGAATCCAGAGGAAATATGGCAATAACTCCGCGTCATAGAGTCCAAGCTAAGAATGGTATCTGTCTCTCAAATCATAATTTTTAAAGAAGTGTTAGGGACTCACAATCTCCGAAATCAATGATCAACCATCTTGCATAAATTATCTCACTGCCAAACCTCGTGGAATGCGTTTCGATTGCCTGTGAATCTTGACGTTATATATGTATTATTCGACAACTACCACACCCTTCATCCCTGCTGAAGCATGGGGATCACATTGGTATTTAACGGTTCCTGATTCATTGAAGGTGTGGGAGAAGTGAACACCTGCTGAACTATAAAGATCACTTTTGAATGAGGCTCCTTCCTTTGCATGAACGTTGTGCATACCGCCTTTGCCAGTCCATTTCCATTCAATCTTGGTCCCCTTTGAAACTTTCACTGCTGCTGGTCCAAAAGCAAGATTAGTACTCCCTGCTCCGACCTTAACGGTCACAGTGCTTTTTCCTGTTTCATCAACGACTCCAGTATAATTATTGGCGTTTTCCATCCAACCACCGAAATTTTTCGTACCGCCGCCATTTCCATTACCGCCACCGCCACTGCACCCAGCAAGTGAGACAGAAGCGATAGTAGCTATACTCGCCCGTTTCAGAAACGACCGTCGATCGATTTGATTACCTTTGAACATCTTCATTTAATTTTTTAACTCTATGCTACTCTGTAATTGTGTCGAATATGTTCGGGTTAATTACCAACAGGAATATAATTTCAATTATAATGAATTATTAACATATCATTACACCCCTATAATATACCGTTATCCTCGATAGTACGGTAAATGATATAGCATTATTAGTTATGACTTGGATAAATAACGATAATGTCTAAAAGCGATAACCAACTGTTAGAACAAACTTGGCAAATATATTCTGACGAGTTTAGCGATACAATAGGTGCCATTGTGACGCCAGACGAATGCGTTGATTCTGAAAGAGCAATTGACTGGGGCGTTCA
>JBDGRB010000257.1:0-1745 GCA_042218485.1 Halobacteriaceae archaeon
TATTCAGACAGCTCGAAGGGGCCAGTTCCATTGATATTCTTTGCAATATAGCTTTTCTTGTGATTTTTCACCCATTGTTTTTCCATCACTTGTCCGTTATTCGGCAGTTGTGCGAAGATAAGAGGATTAAGGCCGTCGGAAATTATGTCTACAGCTCGTTTACCGTCGACCACCTCTGCACCTGTAACACCCGCTAATTGTGAGGCTTGGGGACTTTTAAATCCAACATCGGGATCCACAATTCGATTGATAGAGTAAGCTACATCTTCTGGTGTAAGAGGATTACCGGTCTTATGGAATGTTGGCCCCTCTCGAATGAAAAATCGAACTCTGCCCGGTTCTTTCCGTTCCCACCGTGTGGCGAGACTTGGTTGGATATTCCCCTTTCTATCGCGTCGAAGTAACGACTCATAGGCCTGCATCATAACAATATCGGTTGGAATCGATCGATTATCATGGGGATCGAGAGTTGTTGGCATTTGCCCTTGTGTGATCGTTACAGGGAACTTTTGCTGATCGGTGGATTCTGTAGTTTCAGTTGTAGTTTCAGTTGGTGTCGCTTCTGCCGTTGTCGTTTCCATCGATGTCGTCGTTGTCGGGGTTTCTTGGCCGCCACCTGCACAACCTGCAAAGATTGATGCAATACCTCCACTCCCCACTGCTTTGAGAAGTGTCCGACGGGATGAACTGCTATCGCTGTCGCTATTAGACTGATTTGACATATTTTTAAAAATTACTATCGATGATGTTAAAAATGATGGCCGAACCTGCACTGAACGGAGTTGATATCTATAATTATTGACTTGTAATAAAGTAATTATATATTAATTTTGATACTTTTAATCAATGGAAATGATTAATGAGAGTCACTGGAGGAGTATCTGGGGGTTTATGCCTCAAGTTTAACTAATATCTTGTTATACTAAATCTAACAAATTTTTAATGTAGTGTTAATGAAATACCGAAGTGGACCGCTAATAAAGTATAAAAATTATATGAATTTATGATATTAAACAGATACGAACATTTAGCAGTGGTTCAATTCGAAGTCATCACCTTGTGAGAGTAAAAGCACTGTGTGGGATAATTAATATTACCTCATTCTGAAAAAACCGATACCCCCTTTCAATAGGAAATACAATATAAGTCAAATATTTCTATTTCGGTCAGTATAGAGTCGGTATGTGAAGGTCGAATTCGAGTGTATTATTTGTGGAAAAACAGCGAACGCAACGGTCAGTAAAGAAGATACCCGTTCAAGTGACCAGCCATTGAAAACACTACGTAATTGTCCTAATTGTGATATTGAAACAATCTGGATAGAATCCTGAGCCCAAATTTTTATTTTTTCATGTTCTATGAGATTCGTCAAGAGGTTCAACAGTCGAGATGCTTCTTTCCGCAGCACCTCTTTATGTTGGATTTAGTGTTCATCGAGGCATCCTGAAGTTCATCCCTGCGATCATTCGATTTGGCGTCCTGAGGACGCTCATATAATCCTCTATTAATGTGAGTATAAATATTAAAGGTGGGATTACCATCATATGGAGGTACCTTTATATATTGAAGATAACTTTGATATGTTGGTGAGGCATCCATATAATGTACGAGTCAACGCTTCAGGTCGGTCACGATAGCCCATACGCCAATATTACAGAAACAGGAGATATTCAAATCGAGGTGTGGTGTAACCAGTACTGTGATCTTATCCATCTCATCGGGACAGATCTTTCGACGTCGATTGA
>JBDGRB010000257.1:1755-6244 GCA_042218485.1 Halobacteriaceae archaeon
CGAGGCCGTGGTCGGCGTTGAAGACATCGTGTTTAAGAACGATGAGGCAGTCTTAATCACCAACTCTTGTCTTCTTGAGTTTCAGGATAACTTGCTCGAGAAATACCTGAAGCAGTACAATTGTCTGTCACTTCCGCCCCTCACGTACCGCGACGGGACGCTGTTCGCCCGCGTTATCGCCCTTTCCGAACAACAGCTAACCAAAGTGTATCACGATCTCAATGACGAGCACCCGGTTCAGGTCGACGCAAAACGTGAGATTGAATCAATCGCACCTGATGTCCCTCTCCTAATGCTGGATTCGGCACTTCCGAATCTCTCCAATAGACAGAGAGAAGCTCTGCGAACGGCGATCGAAGGAGGGTACTACGAAATTCCGCGTGAGACAACAACGGAGGAGATGGCTACCGAGTTAGGAATCTCACGGCGAACGTTTGAAGAGCATCTCCGTCGAGCGGAGAACCAGATCGTGAAGAATCTCCGCGAGTATCTTTTGGTATAAGTAAAAATAACTCTCCATATGGAGGCTGTGGTTTATGTTGTAACAGAAGCTAGTAATAGCATATCATGGGCACCCAGCGGCTGGAGGAAAAAGAGCGAATTGATCCGTCTAATGCTGTCGTCTATCTCGATGGAGTGACGAAGGAGTTTGGATCGCTACGGGCAGTGGATGATATCACAATCCCGATAGAGGAAGGTGAGTTTCTGACGATTCTTGGGCCGAGCGGGGCTGGAAAGACTACCCTCCTCCATATGATCGCCGGTTTCCAACAACCGACAGAGGGAGAGATCTATATCAACGGACGATCGGTCTCCGACGAACCACCGTATGAACGAGATATCGGCCTAGTGTTTCAGAGCCTTGCGCTGTTTCCCCACATGACTGTAAAGGAGAATATTGCATTCCCGTTGAAAATGCGGCGTCAGAATCCTGAAGATATCGACGATCAGGTGCAAGATGTGCTCGAACTGGTACGCCTACCGACTGAGTATGCCGACAAACCCGTCGGCGATCTCTCTGGCGGCCAGCAACAGCGGGTCGCTTTTGCTCGCTCTATTGTCTACGAGCCGACCCTCCTCTTGCTTGATGAGCCGCTGTCATCTCTCGATAAAAAGCTCAGAGAAGAAATGCGCGCAGAACTTTCCCGGATCCATGACGAGACCGAACTCACTATTGTCCACGTGACTCACAATCAAACTGAGGCACTCTCCATGGCTGACAGAATCGCCGTCATAAACGATGGGGCGCTTGAGCAACTCGACCCTGCCTACGATGTTTACGAGTCACCCGAGACACCGTTCGTGGCGGAATTCCTTGGTGACACGACAATGATGTACGGCACAATTTCGTCGGTAACGAACGATTATGCAGTCGCCTCCATTAACGATGATTCAATTTATGTGCCACCAAAGTCATTCACCCCGGGGGACGACGTGACGGTTGGCCTTCGCGCTGAAAACATTCACCTCGATGACGATGTCATGACAGAGAATGTTTACGACGCAACGATACAGCAGGTCTCATTCGAGGGTGATCAAACTCAGTATCATGTTGAAGTACCTTCGTTAGACACAACGCTTCGTGTGACGAATCAAGACATAGAGACTACCCAGAAGTTTAATCGTGGGGACGATGTCACTGTCGGCTGGGCCATACAAGATGTCCTCGCATATGAGGGATCGTGAGTAGACACCAGGTTCGTATGGGGAAAAGCCCTCGACACGGAATACATAGCCACACGAACTGACATCGTGAGGAACTCAAAAAACCAGGTGCTTCGTCTTCTCCATTTTTACCGCCGTTAAGCAGCAAATTCGACTCGATTTATTGCATTTGATCGTGTCTCTTCGGTTATGCACAAGAAGCGGATGTGCCTTTACTGGCATCGTCAAATACTATCACGGGAACGGGTGCGTCCTGATTTTATTTGAAGAATCTATGAATCGATAGGCGACGGAAATAGTGTATTTTCGGATGGAAGTCCGTTCCTCAAAGTGCGTCAGGATTGACGAGTCCGTCGACATCATTCCCTCTGTATGCGTCGACGGCGATTTCAGTGCCACGTTGCCGAAGAGTCGCCTCGGATCGCGTCGAATACCAAGCGGCATGTGGCGTAACAATGACATCGTCACGACCGAGTAGCGGATGATCGGGATCAGGTGGTTCCTCAACGAGGACGTCGAGACCAGCTCCACGTAGCTGATCGTTCTCCAGTGCATTGACGAGTGCATCTTCGTCGATAACGGCGCCGCGAGATGTATTCACGAGAACTACCTCATCATCAAGTTGGTCGAGAGCATTCGCGTCGACCATGCCTTTCGTCTCATCGGTTAGTGGTGTATTTATCGAAAGGATATCCGCTCGGTTGAGTAATGACTCGAAACTGACCGGTGTAGCGCCGAGCGAACGCAACTGATCGTCGTCGAGGTAAGGATCGTGTGCACAGATATCGAATTCCAATGCCTTCGCACGTTTGGCCGCCGCCTGTGCCTTGTTTCCGAACGCAAGAAAGCCAAACGTGAGTTCCTCTGGCGGCCGGAGTGGTCCAACGATATCCCATTCCCATACACCTTCGGCGGTCGACGCATCATATTGGGGGATTCCTCTGATGAGTGCCAGTGCCAGCGTCACTATATGGGTGCCGACTTCGTCATCGCAGTACGAGGGAACGCACGTTACCCGAATTCCCCGTTCAGTTGCCGCCTCGACGTCGATGCCGTCAACACCCGTCGCATACCGGGCGATAACTTCGCAGTCCACGGCGTCCATACTAGTAGCGGATACGCCAGTGTAGTGAGAGAGCAGAATGTCTGCTTGGCCGACACGCTCTGGAATCTCTTCCTCGGTACAATCAATTGCTTCAACGACCACTTCATTGCCCTCAAGTAGGTTTTCGAAATACTCCCGTTCGACTGAGATATCACCGAACCAATCCGGGTCCAACATGACGACCCGTAGTGACTCGGACATGAGCGAACTATGTCACGATTTCAGCATATACCTACACCCTCCATATGGGAACACAATGTAAGCACTCCTGCCTTTGATCCCTCTGATATTATCGCCATGAACTTCGATAGCTTTGGTCTCTATGCGGATATCGAAGTTTCGACCTCACCATTGAGGAGGCATCCTCATGAGCGAGTTTGTGTGTCCCGTGCACAGTCTGATAGGGACCAAGGCACGTCGATCACCTTGATATAGGCTCCTTGTACCCGTTAGTATCATTTCTGTGGCGATGAAGTAGGTTGCTTTATGATATCTTCGTATCCTGTCCGGATGTTTCGACTCAGTCAACGATGGACTTATCGGTCTTCTCTGTTTGAATAGGAATCTCATCGTCCACGATGTTTGACTCGTTCCTATCGGGACCTACCTGATCAAATAACTACCCTGGGACTCATGCCCCGATATACTCGGAATACCCTGCCTTTGTAGAATATTTCGCGGGCGATGATTGCGATATTGAACTGAATTGCGTCAGGTATGGAGAAACCGTTCGAGTCCGACGAGTCGGTCGGCAACAATGATTGCAATAATAGCGATGATAACGTAGACACTGGATATGGCTGCGATCTGCGGGCTAATATTGCCACGGATAGAGCTGTAGATAGCAACCGGTAGTGTGACTGTCTTGTTCGTCGTGATTATGAGGCTAACGACGAACTCGTTGAGCCCAAGCATGAACATGAGCAGGGCCCCCGAGATAACGCCGGGCATCAGTGCGGGCAGGGTCACATAGAGGAACGTCTGTAGTTGCTCTGCACCGAGAGTCTGGGCAGCGTTTTCGAGAGTTGGGTCGAACGAATTGACGCTTGAGGCGACGCTCCAAATCATAAATGGAATGTTAATTATAGTTAGCGCTAGCCCGACCGCCCATAGCTCGCCGATCCACCCGATACGGCCGAATAAGATCAGAAGTATTACGCCCGAGACAACGAGTGGGATCGTGAACGGGAGGAGAAGATAGAGTTGGATAGTGTGTTCGAACCGAATATCGTATCGGTTCAGACCGATTGCAGTGAGGACGCCAATGGGTATTGAGAGTACGGTACAGAATGTCGCAACGAACACGCTATGGGTGAATGCGGTGACGTACGTCGGATGCGATGCCAGCGATAAATACCACTTGAGTGTAAACGACGTCGGCGGGAACGTGATGATTCGACTAGCACCAAACGAGACGACAAGAATTATGAGGGAAGGGAGCGTGAGGAAGACGATCTCTAAGAGGGTAAACGCGAATAAATACGGATGGTCCGAACGGGCCTGTCGGAAGGACCGACTCAAGACACTCATGCTTCATCCACCTCGACACCGAGTGTTCCAGTGCCGTAGATCTTAAATAGGCCGAGTACAACCAATGAGGCAATACCGACGAGGACGATACTCAACACGGCGGCGAGCGGATAGTTGAGCGTGGTGAATATTTTTAGATAGATGAAGTTTGCCGCAAAAGTCACATTACCTGCGCCTAGCAGTTTTGGG
>JBDGRB010000155.1:0-6187 GCA_042218485.1 Halobacteriaceae archaeon
CGGCCTGCTACTGGAGCGTGGTTAATTCCCAGTTGTCGGCTTCATCCCACGGCTACAGCCGTGGGTTTTCGCCTCGTGCTTTCTATAAATCTCCGAAATCCCACAACAACGAAAAATGGCCTCTTGTATGTCCCCGCTTTGCGATTATAGAAATGAAAGGATATAAAATATCTATGCGATTAGAAATTCTTGACTAATATTTTATAAACTCTTACTGAGTTGAAAATAGTTTAGAAGATAAGCATATATTGTTTATATTGAATTATAATTGAGTCTTTTTCTTAAATTATTAAGTAAAATTTACATAATATTATACTAATTTATATTATATGAAATCGACTGATGTTGGGGAAACTAATTTAGATGAAACTGATTTACGCTTACTCGAATTCATTGATGCTGATTTCGATGTAAATCTTGAGGTGCTTTCTGATGAGCTTGGTATATCAAAATCGGCAGTTCATTATCGATTAAATAAACTTCAAGATAAAGGTATTGTAAAAGGCATCTCAGCAGATATCGATTCGCTCGCCCTTGGTCTTGAGATGGCAGTGATTACAGATGTTATTATTGATCATAACGGTGGGAATAAAACAAGTGTTGGCGAAAATCTGCGAACACTCTCAGGGGTCCAACAAGTCTATCATGTAATGGGCGATGTCGATTTCGTCGTTATTTCACGATGTCAACATCGTGATCAAATGAATGATCTTCTCGATAAAATCGTCTCAATCGATGGCGTAAAGGAGACATCTTCTCGATTTGTAATGGATGAATTGGAAACGAATACGAACCTCCTTGCGAATATGTCTCAGAAAATGAAACAAAATATTCTTGACCAAAATTAAGTATACATTATTGATCGGTGCCAATGGATTTTTTATAATAATTGATCATCTTGCCAGAGAAGATTAATATCCGGTCAGATTCGATATGGATACAATCGTCTTGTAATAATATTGCTCACGCGGAAACACATGTCTTTAGAAACCCCGATACCAAGAGTCATGCAATAGTATCTCAGTATCGAGAATATAACATTACTATGACAGATCAACCTTCATCAACTGATCAGGACGTTGGTTTCTGGGCAGATCAATGTGCTGAAGATATTCTTCACCGTGAAATAACAGAACCGATAGTTATTAAGGGGGGAGTATCACCTTCGGGAGTTCCGCATTTAGGCCATCAGAATGAAATTTTGCGGGGCTATTTTGTAGCTGAATCACTTCGTTCCCAAGATTATGCTGTACAACAAGTATTTACGAGTGATGATCGTGATCGACTACGAGCCATCCCGCGTAAATTAGCTGATTTAAATTGGAACATAGTGGGATTAGATGAAATTGATGCCGAGGCCCTTGGCAAGAATCTCGGAAAGCCCTTAACTAGTATTCCAGATCCCTTTGGTTGTTGTGACTCATTTGGTGATCACCAAACTGAGCTCCTTATTCAAAGTGCAGACTTAGTCGATGTTCCTATCGAGGTAATATCCGCAACCTCAATGTATGAATCCGGCGCATTAGAAGATATTACTGCGACGATTCTTTCAAAACAAGAACTTGCTCGAGACATCCTCGCCAATTACCAAGACAAGGTTGATGCATCATATGTTCCGTTTCTCGCTATTTGCCAAGAGTGTGGACATCTGACAGAAGACATCCTGAATGTCGATATAGAAAATCGTCGTGTAACTTACAAATGTAGCAATGTGGAAGCTGGAAACCAAATAATCGAGGGGTGTGGTCATAGCGGCACTGCCACGTTTCGAGAAGGAAAACTCCCGTGGCGATTTGAATGGCCCGCTCAGTGGCAAGCTTTGAACGTCGATTTTGAGCCATTCGGAAAAGATCATGCGGAAGGATCATGGCCGAGTGGAAAAGAAATCGCCTCCAGGCTATTGGATTTTCAACCACCTGTTCCAATGACCTATGAGTGGTTTACATTGAATGGTGAGCCCCTATCATCTTCAGCCGGTAATATAATAACTATATCACAAGTATTGTCGTTTCTCGAATTAGAAGTTTTGCGATATTTCTTTGCTCTGTCACCGAAAAAATCACGGGATTTTGATATCGAAACCCTCGACCAATTAGTCGATGATTTCGATCGGCTTGAATCAATATATTTCAATGAAATCGAGGACGAAGATCTCAAACCATTTGCTAATGGAGCCTACCCCTATCTCGTCGACGAAATCCGGGAAGACCGTGTCCGGTTACCGTATACATTTGCTGCAGTTTTGGGCATGACAGATGATCGTGAATTACGGCTACAAATGGCCCGTAACGAAGGGCATATTGATGAAAACACACCAGAATGGGCAATTGATAACGCTCTAAAACGCGTTGAAAAAGCACATAGATGGGCCCAATACGTAGATAATGAATATAACTACCGATTACAAGAAAATCTCCCAGATATTTCTATTGATACTGAAACAGCACAAGCTTTGGATGAACTAGCTGATTTTATAGCGAAAGGACATTCTGGTGAGGAAATCCAAAGCGAAATTTATGAAACTGCCAAGCGACATTCAATAGATGTTCCCGAATTTTTTGCAACCGGATATAAGTTATTTCTTGGTCAGGATTCTGGACCGAAATTGGGGCCATTCTTAGCTGCCCTCGATGACAGGTTTGTAGTTGAACGATTACGACGGAATGAATAATTCCGTGATCAATTAATCCGCGAGTTTATTCCCGTCTATACGTAATTAACCAAGTATGGGAGAATTAAATCTCGAAAGTGAAGAATTAGATCGATATTCTCGGCATATATTCATGGATGATATAGGAGCTGACGGTCAACAAAAACTACTCCAGAGTTCGGTTCTAGTAGTAGGTGCTGGTGGTTTAGCCTCCCCAGCGTTACAATATCTTGCTGCAGCCGGTATCGGCACGATAGGGCTCATCGATGATGATATCGTAGAACGATCAAATTTGCAACGGCAGACCATCCATTCGACTAACACAATAGATGATCTAAAAGTCGAAAGCGCAGCAAGCTATCTCGAAGATCTCAATCCGAATCTTACATACAATACATATGATGAAACAATCGATCAAGATAACGCCATATCGATTATAGATGAATATGATTTTGTCCTCGATTGTTCCGACAATTTTCCCACCCGGTTTCTCATAAATGACGCTTGTCAGTTAACCCAAACACCCTTTTCGAATGCCGCCATTTATCAGTTTGAAGGACAAGCTATTACAGTTCCTCCGACCGACGATTTCCCCTGTTATCGGTGTTTATTTCCGGAAGCTCCACCGGAAGGAACTATTCCAGATTGTGCAACAGTGGGTGTTTTGGGCGTATTGCCTGGTGTTCTTGGCTCTATCCAAGCGACCGAAGCTATGAAATATATTCTTGATATTGGCGAATTACTGTCAGGTCAATTGTTAATCTATAATGCCAAATCAATGACTTTCGATCGTGTCTCCGTTAATCGAAATTCTGACTGTCAAATTTGTGGAACTTCGCCTGAAATTTCATCCATACACGATGTCGAGTATAGCGGCAAGTGTACAGTGAAGGCTAAGTGAAAATTTTATCCCACCCTGTGTATTGTGATTTGTATACAACAATCATTTTGGCCATCACGTGTATATTGTCTTTTATGGTCGATTTTTCGCTTCATCATGAAACAATATCTCCAGAAACGTCACAGACTGATTCACCCTGTATAATTTTATTACATGGTCGAGGAGCTGATGAACAAGATCTTTTGGGTCTCTCCTCTCATTTCCCGGATGCTCTACAAATCATCAGTTTACAAGCGCCAGATAGGTTGGGACCTGGATATACGTGGTACGAGCTAGATTTGTCTGGCGGAGGTTTACATGAAAGTCAACCGGATAGAGAGGATTTTCAGCGAAGTCTGACCTTACTTGACAATTTCCGGACTGAAGCAATTGATGCATATGATATTGATCCCAACCAAATCGGATTATTAGGCTTTAGTCAGGGCGGAATATTGGGATTTGCCTCAATTTTGGATTATCCTGACAAATATGCATACTGTATTGGGTTACATAGTTATTTACCCGCATCGTATCAACACAATGAAAAAACGGAGGGGATCCAAGGTTTTCCTATTTTTATTGGGGCCGGGACAGCAGATGACATAATTCCGGTATCCCGAGCGGAGACTGCAGCTGAGTATTTCAAAAAATGGAACGCAGATATCACGTTCAATACCTACAATACAGGCCATGGAATAGGATCAGAGGAACTTGCCGATGTGACAGATTGGCTTACTACACACTATCGTTGATCTCATCCGGTGACTAACGCCGGGGTTTCACTTCCCATCACTGTAACATGAAATGTATCGACCGCGATATTCGTTGTTGGATCTAGATAGACAAGTTTGGTCCTATCTTAAGGCATCACTAAGAATGGATTTCCTCAGGATGAAACTGGCAACTTTGATTTTGCGTCCCTGAACAATCCATCTAATATCTCAGGTGTTGTTGGATGATAGGCTCGATCAGGAATGTTTTGCACCTGCATTTCTCGCTCCAGAATAATCTGCATTGATTTTGCCATCACATCGGCATGATAATGGAGTCCATGATATCCAAGCACGGTTCCATCCTGTGCAACAATCAACTTTGCAAGCCCTCGTGGAGTTGCCTTGGTTTTAAATACCCCATCGGATTTGGCTTCACGGCTTACCACGACTGGGTCGTATCCTTGGTCCTGTGCCTCGGCGGCAGTGAGGCCCAATGAAGCATATGGATACACAGATCCACCAGTAAAGATTACAGTATGGTGGAGAGGATCATATTCTTCGAGGGGTTGATTGTTGATATCAGCGATGATATTTTCCCCTGCCAAGTATCCTTCTTCTTTTGCCATATGAAGAATCATGCGGTCACCAATGACATCTCCCGCCGCGTAAATGTGAGAAGCATTGCGGGTTTGGAGCGTGTCATTCACCCATCCTTCATCTACTTGTATGGAGGTTGCGGAAAGATTTAATTTCGAGAGAGTTGGATTGCGGCCAGTAAAGAGAAAGAGTTGGTCTGCTGTAATTGTCTGTGTATCTCCATTCGTTTCGACGGTGACGGAAACGGACCCGTCTTTATTAGTAGTTACTGTCTTTTCATATGTTTCTGTGAGAATGTCGATATCAAATTCCTCTCTATATTGATCGAGGATTTCATCCCCAAATCTATCATCTGCACGATCAAGTGGGCGTTTATCATGTTCTATAACGGTAATGTCCATCTCGGCGGCTTCGCTGAGATATGGGACAAGTTCTAGGCCAACATAGCCAAATCCAAAAACGATACCCGATTCGGGAAATTCAGTAGCCGATAAGACGTCTTTGCTTGTCATGTAATTCACATCTTCTATCCCTTCGATATCTGGGATGTTCACATCCGAACCACTTGCAATGACGATATAATCAAGGGGTAACTCACGATTATTAACCTGAATAGTATGGTCATCGACAAATTCGGCAGTTCCATGAATAAATTCTACATTGTCATTCTCAGCAAGGGAGTGTACTGCCTCACGTCGATGTTCTGCAAAATTATGTATATGATCATCTTTAATCGAGATAACCTCATCGAGATCGACACTGACGGATCCCTCAATGCGTGTGTCATGTCGGGCATGATATCGATGAGCTGCTGCTGAAAGTACCTCTTTTGAGGGCATGCACCCACGCAAAATGCATAAGCCACCACCAGGATCACCATCATCGATTAAGTATAACGAATCGATTTCCTCGCGTTCGGATAATATTTCTGCTGTTGCCACTCCGGCACTTCCATACGCACCGATTATCGCAACGTCAGTCATATAATTATGTTTCTCAGTCCTCGCTAATAAGGTGTTGATGAAGCGGTCATATTCACGGATGACCTGGATAATCACGCTCGAAACGCGACTCGATCTCGTCAAAACTGATTTCGATGATCACCGGTCGCCCATGCGGACAGGAATATGGATTGTTACACGTATCAAGGGTTTCTATGAGATCCACAATTGTTCCATCGGTCAATGTAGAGTTGCCAGTAATCGAGGGATAGCATGCGAGGTCAGCGAGAATATCATTGATAGCTTCATCGACAGTTTTGTTGGCGGTATCTACCCGATGCAGTGAATCAGCCAAAATATCTTTGAGTAGTTCAGGATCAATAGTGTCAGAAAAAACAGCTGGCAC
>JBDGRB010000038.1:0-6174 GCA_042218485.1 Halobacteriaceae archaeon
CGATTGGATACAAAAGGTGATGCGGGATCAGGGCGATAGATGATCAAAGAGAGTGATTGCTAAATGTTTATCGAGGGGATCATTTGCATTTCCACACTGGGGTGATTGAACACAACTGGGACATCCAGACTCACAATCACAACTTTTCAGCATAGCTTCCGTATCATCTACGATGTCTTCAAACATATCGAAGGCAGTTTCCGTAATCCCAACGCCGCCTGAATACCCATCATAGATAAAAATAGTGCTTTTTTCAGTCTGTGGATGATGTGGAGTTGAGAGACCTCCGATATCCCCTCTATCGCACAGAATATGAAGTGGATACATTGATATGACTGCATGTTCCGCAGCGTGAATCGCCCCGTTGAAATCACCATCCATCGATCGAAGATTTGATTCAATTGATTCCGGAAGTGACCAATAAAGTGCTTTCGTGCTGAGCGTTTGGGAAGGGACTGATATATACTCTTTTCCGAGTGTATTACCAGTATTACTATCTTTTCGTTCGTATCCAGTCACTTGAGTTGTGAGCGTGATATTTGCTTTTTTGAGCGGAATATCCGCATTTTCAAAAGGATAGCGAGTCGAAATTTCCTCAGTGACTGAGATTTCTTTATCAGTCAACACTTGGGTATAATAATCTGCCCACGTTTTATCGAGTATCGCTACATTATTGTGGAGATCTAAATCAATCACTTCATATGTTTGTCCTTGATGATAATAGACAGCGCCTGGATGAGCATCCCTGAGGGCATCTTCGAGAGGTAATGTGGCGATCGTTGAACGAGTATCATTTGTTTGTAATCTAATTTCTCGGTCATTAATTGCTCGTAAACTCATTTCATGTTGGGGACTGCCCGAGTCATTATACACCCATCGGGGTCCATTTGCTGTATTTTTCTGTACAAGACTATTTTGTGTAACTAGTCGATCTCGGATCGTATCGAAATTAGACGGGAAATAGCTATCATCAGTCGGTTGAAGCCAGTGCTCTCGAGCAGCACAAAGGACATGATCATCAAGTAATTCTTCATTGCCTGGATTAATCACTGCATTTTCCGGTGGTGCCTCAAAGAAACTCTCAGGATGTGCCATAAGATATTGATCAAGTTGATCTTCCCCTGCGACTAAGATTACATGACTGAGATCTGCACCCCGTCCTGCTCGTCCGGCTTGTTGAAAAGCCTCCATACGGGTTCCTGGATATCCATCAAGGATAATGACATCAAGTTCACCAATATCAATTCCAAGCTCCAAGGCATTTGTACTCCAAATACCGCGAATATCCCCCGACTTGATGTCATTTTCTATATCTCTACGTCTGTTATCGGTAAGGGCTGCTTGATAGGCTGTGATTTTCGTGGCTAATTCGGTCTGACCCCGATCACGGAGTGTTTGCTGACTCTTCATCGCATACCGTTCAGCAGTCTGGCGGGCACGGGTGAACACTAATGTTTGCAGGCCTTGAGTGACTAAATCGACAAATAATTGCTCTGATTCGACGTGATTTGACCGGCGTCGACCAATACCGGCATCCGTTTGTGGCGGATTCCAGAGCATCCACGTTTTCGGCCCATGTTCACTTGTCGCGTTAGTTATACTGTGAATTGTGGATTCTGATTTACCAGTAATTCGACTGGCGTGTTCGATCGGGTTTCCTATTGTTGCAGAACAACAAATGAACTCAGGCTGACTATCAAACCGTTCACAAATCCGTGCTAATCGACGGAGGACCAATCCAACATGGCTACCAAAAATACCTCGGTACTCATGAATTTCATCGATTATAACGGTTTCCAAGGATGCAAAAAACCACTCCCATAACCGATCAGCATATGGTAACAGAGCATAGTGAAGCATATCCGGTGTTGTGAGAACCATTGCAGGTTGTTGTTCCCGAACTGTCCGCTTTTCCGAATCGCTTAATCGACCGGTATATTCAGAAACCTGAACGGAAGAGCCAAACGGAAGGGCATTTCCCAGGTTGGTTAATTTCTCTTCTTGATCCGCAATGAGTGCGTTTTGCGGGGCGATATAAAGTGCGCGCCCATTATGATCAAGTGATCGTTCGAATGCCGGTATTGTATATATGAGGCTTTTACCACTGGCAGTTTCTGTTGCAACAACAACGTTATCTCCAGAACGGAGATGGCGAATTCCTTCGGCTTGATGAGCATAGAGTTTATCGATGCCGATTGCGTCCAGAGCGGAACTGATTTGAGCATCTATTTCTAATGCTTCAAACCTGGCTTGTTGCGACGGGGTAACTCGCTTTTCAACCAATTGTCTATCATAATATCGGCGATTGGTAAGCCAATTTGCTATATCGTCCACGTTTCAAAATCTATATTCGAACGGTAACCTCTTTCGATTGTGGTTAGAATATATCTATCGGATAAATCGATCGTTATGTTTCGTCAATGATTTATCAGTACAGATGTGCATCTGAGATAGATGTTTCCCACAATTGAATATATTAACTGGATATCAGGACGTCCAGAGGTAGCGTTACATGATCTCGGCACAAGTGAACTATGGGGAGACCGTGACCATGAACCGAGACCAATACCTCCAATATTACAAAATAAGGACGATCCTCCCACGGGGGCTACATTAGAAGTTCAGTTAGCACAAAAATATGATGTCCAACCACAACAGGTTGTGATCACTGCAGGGGCATCGCAAGCTAATTTCCTTAGTATAGCTACGAAAATTCAACAGCGCAACGAAAGTCACGTACTTGTCGAAAAGCCGACATATGAACCATTACGAAAAATACCTGCCGCGCTTGGGGCAACAGTAAATAGATTTTCCCGATCGGAACAATATGAAATTGATCCGAAAGTCATATCCCAATCCCTAACCCCTGAAACGGATTTAATAATCATAACTAATCGACACAATCCGTCTGGTGTATCAACATCTCGCGATACGCTGACACAGATAGCACAATTAGCAGTTGAAAATGATTGTTATTTGTTAATAGATGAAGTATATGGTCCATATAGGGACCCAGATAGTGCCACAGATCGGGGCCTGGGCGGTATTTCAGGAGTCGGATTGGATAATACAATAATTACGAATTCACTCACGAAATTCTATGGATTAGGTGATGTACGCATCGGTTGGGTGATCGGGCCTCAGGAAACTATTGAAGATGTTCGCAAAATAAAGGATTATTCACAATGTGTGGGCCAAACAAATCGGGCGTTAGGACAGCGAGCGCTTCATCACAGCGATGACATGGAATCGCGGGCATATGATCTGATACGCCAAAATTCAGCAATTCTCAGTGATTTTGTTGCTCAACGGTCCGATATTGCAGGATTTGTTCCTGAGAATAATACGTTTTGTTTTGTGAAATGTACCACGATGGACGGCGATCAACTAGTAAATAAGGCATGGGAACAGGGAATTTTACTTGTTCCTGGACGTTTTTTCGAGGACAGCGACCGCATTCGAATTAGTTTAGGTCGGTCACCTGAAAATAGCGAGGCGGCTCTCACTGCTCTCTCCGAAGTGCTGGATGAAACAAAACAGTGAATCGATGAGGCTAGTTTTATACCCCACCAATTCTTTGCAGAGAATATGGAAGAAACTCCTCAGGAGATTACGACACTCGTTGGGCGAGAAGTATATTCAAATAACGGTGTTTTTGTCGGTGAAGTCGAAGACATCAGGTTGGATCTTGACAATCAAGTTGTTACTGGATTAGCTTTAATAGAATTAAATCCAGAATTATTTGAATCCGAAGTAAATTCGGACAATCGAGGTGTTATTATCCCGTATCGATGGGTCCGGTCAGTGGGTGATGTTATTCTGGTCGCGGATATCGTTGAGCGATACAAGGAAAAAACATCCGAGGATGAAGAAGCCGAAGTTTAGTTAGTCACCCATTATCCGTTTCGCCTTCAACGCCCCAGGCCTCAAAGAGTTTCCGTTTGACAGCCTCCTCAGCAAGGTTGAGTAGTGTATCCCGGTTTTCATCACTCGCTTCAAGGCCAGTAAAAATACCCAGCGGGATTTCAACACTGGCTTGTGTCGAATGACCAGCAACTTCGCCGACATCGGCGAATGCTTCCTCTAATACATTGCCGATATTCATGCGAATATCCTTGGATCGCGCAGATAAATAAATCGTATTTTCAATAATCCCAAAAACAGCTGTGGTCGTAATTCCCTCTAAATTGAGTAATTGTTGTGCTGCTTGTGAAAGTGTATCACGATCGTTAATGAAACCGGCATTACTAACCAAGTGGCTTCCCTCTACTTCACGGTTCGTTATTGCCGACGCTAAAACATCAAGCGTCTCAGGACTCATATTCGGCGACTCAACCTGTTCTAATGTATCATGGTCCGCAAACGGATATAGATAGGCCGCTGCTGTGAGATCCGCAGGCGTCGTATCGCGTCGGAAATCGAGAGTTTCCGCCCTGATACCATACAATAAAGCTGTCGCAACTGTTTCATCGATATTGAAATCAAACTCTTGAATATATTTTGTCAAGATTGTCGATGTCGCGCTAACATTTGGGCGAACGTCTAAGAATGCAGGTTCAAAATCGACTGTTTTCTCAAAATGATCGATATAAATATCGGGAGTGAAGGTAATTTCCATCTCTCCTGATTTTGCATGATCAATTAAAGCATAGGTATCATAGTCATCATAATCAACGTCTTCCGCGGTAAGTAATTCGATACCTAAGAGATTAACAAAAGCCCTGTTTTCTTCTCGGCCGATATCGCCATAATATATGATATCCGCATCGATATTCAGATGATTAGCAATAGCCTGTAATGCCGCAGCGCTTGCGATCGAGTCTGGATCCGGATTATCATGGGTGACGATTGCCAACCTGGTTTCTGTCTCTTCAATCAATTGGGAAAGATGGCGCGTTTTATACTCAAGTTCCCCCGATTCTAATGCATGCAGTGAAGCATCTGCGATAACTGATGAGGGATTAATAACAACATCTGCCCCTAAATCTGACAACTCCTCGCTTGAGACGGGATCACTTGCTCGGACGACGATAAATTGATCAGTCTCATTGAGCTCTCGAATATTTTTGACAGCTTCCTTATTTGCCTCAACATCGGAGGACATAATGAGAACTGCCTCACGATCAGAGATGATATTTGCAACCTCTTCTTCACTAATATCAGCAGTTTGAGCGTTCAGATCTTGATCACGGAGGGCCTCAACTCGGCTTTCATCTTTATCAATGATCAACACATCTTTTTCTCGTTCAACAAGTTCATCAGCAACAGCATGTCCAACACTCCCACATCCTAAAATAGCATAGGTAGACATCGAAGAGATAGTAGCCCTGCTACTCATTGTGAGAAACTTAAAACGGTGAATACTTAATCCTCCCGACACGGCCCTCACAATCTTGCCCTCATCCCACTTCTCCGGGGTGGGTTTTCGCCCTACATTATCTACAGACAAGCAAGGCGAGTGCCACGGGGGTTGTCCCCGAAGTACTTAACAATAATTTAATGATATATTTCAAAGATGGGTAAGCCCTGTTGGTATAAAGACAATTTATAGTTGATTGGATATCAATGACCTTTCGATTACAGTCTCTCAAACAAAATTGGAAAATTCACGGGCCGGGAGGGATTTGAACCCCCGACCGTCTGATTAAGAGTCAGACGCTCTGCCGGACTGAGCTACCGGCCCTGTTACACTTTTCCTGTTGGTCGCTCAAATACGTTTTCCATTTGAGATAAATATTTTCATCAGCGTATTCCTTTCAATGAAAATTGTTTGAAAAAATGGACAAGCTTATGAGCGTATAGATTTATCGATTTACACAGATGTAATTTATCAGTTATGACTGAACAAGATTCCGCGACCGTCCTTATCGTTGATGATGAAAATGATATTGTAGAAATTTTTGCGTTAGGCCTAAAAGATGAATATAATGTCATTAAAGCCTACAGTGGCCAAGAGGCCCTCGATAAAATTTCGAATGACGTTGATGTTGTATTACTTGATCGACGTATGCCTGAAATGACCGGCAAGGAAGTCCTCAGTGAGATTCGAGAGCGGGAATTAAATGTACGGGTAGCAATGGTGACCGCAGTTGACCCGGATTTCGATATAACAGAAATGGGATTTGATACATATATACAAAAGCCAGTTGATACAGATGAACTCAAAGATGTAGT
>JBDGRB010000184.1:0-6150 GCA_042218485.1 Halobacteriaceae archaeon
CCGTGATGTGCTTGCACGTGTCATTTATGGGGCCAAAGTGTCCATTGAAGTTGCACTGTTGGCAGTGTTAGTGGCAGGAGTTATCGGCTCGCTATTCGGGTTAGTTGCTGGATATACAGGTGGTTTCATTGAAATTATCATAATGCGGGCAATGGATGTGATGCTTGGGTTTCCCGCCTTAGTTCTTGCAATTGGAGTTGTGGCATTGCTTGGATTTAGTCTCCAAAATGTCATCATCGCACTTGGACTCGTATATATTCCTCAATTTGCTCGTATCGCTCGCAGTACTACACTGAGTATATCAGAAGAAGAATATATTGAAGCCGCCCAAGCCATGGGATATTCATGGCCGCATATTATTTTCCGTGAAATCTTACCGAATACGATTTCACCGCTCCTCGTCCAAGCGTCACTCCTCATGGCGTTTGCAATTATTGCCGAAGCAGCCCTCTCGTTTTTAGGGCTTGGAGCACAACCACCAACGGCGACGTGGGGGCAAATGGTTTCGCAGGGGAGTAATTATATGAGCGATGCTCCCTGGCTTTCTATTTTTCCTGGAATTGCCATATTCGTGACAGTGCTTGGATTCAACCTTGTTGGTGATGGTCTCCGAGATGCATTGGATCCACAAGAAAGTACCGAGCGGAGGTTCTAACAATGTCCGATAATTCACTTCTCAGCGTTGAGAATTTGACGACGGAATTTATGACCGAAGATGGTGAAATCGTCGCTATCGAAGATGTGGCTTTTCAGCTTGATAAGGGTGAACGGTTGGGCATTGTCGGTGAATCAGGGTCAGGAAAATCAGTCACCGCCCGCTCAATAATGCGACTTCTTGAAGATAATGGCAGAATTGCGGCCGGCACGATACAATACAAGGACTATAATCTCATTGAACTGTCCGAAGCGGAAATGAGTGATATTCGCGGCAATGAAATCGTCATGATGTTACAGGATCCAACGACAGCGCTCACCTCAACACTCTCTGTCGAAACCCAAATTATTGAAACACTGTTAGAACATAATGATATCTCGAAATCACAAGCCAAAGAGCAGGCGATTGAGTTACTTGAACAGGTCCGAATCCCTGATCCTGAATCAATTATGGACACGTATCCCAGTGACCTTTCTGGCGGGCAACAACAACGAGTGTTGCTCGCAATTGTTATGGCCTGTTCGCCGGATCTCCTCATTGCTGATGAACCAACGACAGCCCTCGATGTCACAATTCAGGCCCAAGTATTAGATATTATTGACGATCTCGTGGATACACACGATATGAGTTTCATTCATATTACACATGACCTGGGAGTCATTGCCGAAATGACCGACCGTGTAGCGGTCATGTATTCAGGTCGAATCGTCGAGAAGGGAGCAACGGAAGATGTATTCTTGGAACCACGCCACCCGTATACCTCCGGTCTGCTCCGATCGACGCCACGGAAAGCAAGAATGCAACCCGAACTCATGGAGGGTACTGTTCCGGATCCGCAACGTCGCCCCGATGGCTGTAATTTTGCTCCCCGATGTCCACACGCCAAAGAAGAATGTCGAGTAGACGATCCACCGCTCGAAACACATGATGAACGGGCGGTCGCCTGTGTCCGAACTCAAGAATTAGGAACGCTTCCCTGGGAGCCAACAAGTGCTCAATCAATGGATCAAACTACACACCAAACAGGCGGTGAGACCATCCTCGAAGCCAAACAAGTTCGCAAGGAATTCACGCCCACGCGGTCGCTGCTGAATAATTTGCTTCCTGGTGGTGAGCCGCCCATTAAGGCTGTTGATGGGGTTGATCTGACGATCAATTCAGGTGAAACAGTTGGGCTTGTCGGTGAATCAGGATCCGGTAAAACAACACTGGGCCGTGTTCTCATCCGGTTAACAAACCATACCGATGGCGATATCCTATTTGATGGTGAGCCTATCGAAGCAGCTGCGAAACAAGATTTACGAAGTCGGGTGCAATTTATTTTTCAGGATCCAAATAACTCATTGAACCCACGCCAGACGATCGGCCAAATCCTCGGGCATGCAGTCCGCCATCATAACACTCACAATGGCGATGTGACGGCCAAAGTCGAGTCATTACTTGAAGAAGTCGGGCTTGATACCACGCTACAGAATAGCTATCCATTCGAACTCTCGGGCGGACAGCGCCAGCGCGTCGGCATTGCTCGTGCTCTCTCAGTTAATCCTGATGTCCTCATTGCAGATGAACCGACAAGTGCACTGGATGTGAGCGTTCAGGGCCAGATTCTCAATCTTTTAAATCGCATCAAACAAGAACGTGATCTGGCAATGTTATTCATTAGCCATGATCTCTCTGTAGTTCGACAGATATCGAATCGGCTGGCCGTGATTTACATGGGCAAAATCGTCGAAACAGGCGATACGGATGCCATATTCGAGAATCCAAAACATCCGTACACTGAGGCGCTAATTAGTGCAACGCCGCTTCTGAACCCACGTGAATCAATCGATCGAATCCTCTTAGAGGGTGAAATACCGGATCCGAAACATCCACCCGAGGGCTGTAATTTCGTGACACGGTGCCCGGAAGCCATGGAGGAATGTCATGCCGCTGAACCAGCCTTAGTAAATGTCACTGCGGAAAATGATGAAACACGGAAATCAGCCTGTTTCCTACACCACCACGAAACAACCGAATCCCAGACAGACTGACAAGATAAATCGAACAATCAGTCTTGAAGAGGATTTTCAAGCACCAGGTAGGTCGCCGCCCTCACCACCAATATCGATGGCCACGTTTTTCGTCTGTAGATAGGAATCAAGGGCATCAAGGCCCTTCTCACGACCGAAGCCGCTTTTCTTATACCCACCAAAGGGTGTTTGATGTGTATCACCAAACCACTTATTAACATATACATTGCCGGCTTCAAGACGCCGGGCGATATTCATTGCCCGAGAAATATCATTCGTAAAGACGCCACCGACCAACCCATATTCAACATTATTTGCAATTTCGATTGCCTCCTCAATGGTCGAGTAGGATAATACAGTCAGGACTGGCCCAAATATTTCTTCATTCGCAATCCGCATATCGGGATCGACATCCGTAAAGACAGTGGGTTCGACAAACCATCCATCCCGATCAAGCGCATTGCCACCGGTTTCGAGTGTTGCTCCTTCCTGTTTTCCGATATCGATATAATTCGTTACTTTATCAAACTGATCTTGTGATACAAGTGGGCCCATATCGGGATCCTCTTCCCCTGGTCCGATTGAAAGCGATTCGGCACGGGCAACAATGCGGTCGACGAATTCATCATGGACGGATTCATGGACGATTGCACGATCGGCTGCCGAACAAACTTGTCCCGCATTCGTATAAATACCTGTATCGACCCAATCGACGGCATCATCGAGATCAGCATCCGGGCAAACGATGGCGGGATTCTTTCCGCCAAGCTCTAATGTGACTGGCGTGATATGCTCGGCTGCATTTTTCATAATTGCTTGCCCCGTTGGAACACTCCCAGTAAAGGTAATCGTATCCACATCCTCATGTGATGTGAGTGCTTTCCCTGGTGTTGCTCCACCAGTCACAATATTCACAACGCCATCGGGAAGGCCAGCTTGCTCACAAAGATCTGCCAGGCGCAATGTTGTCAGGGGCGTTTGTGGCGCCGGCTTGAGGACGACGGTATTACCTGCAATGATCGCAGGAGCCACACCACGAGCAAACAGATTTCCCGGGAAATTCCAGGGCGTAACTTGTCCACTAACTCCATAGGGTTCACGGATTGTGAAATCCATCTGATCTGGGCCAACAGGAACCGATCGTCCTTCAAGTTTGTCGGCAGCCCCAGCATAGTATTCGAAATATCGTGCTGCGCTTTCGAAGTCACTGCGGGCCTGTGAGAGAGGTTTGCCCTGATTTGCTGTTTCAATGGTGGCTAATTTGTCTTTGTGATCGCTAATGAGTTCACTAATCTGATAGGCAATCCGGCCACGTTCTTCGGGTGGCGTGTCTCGCCATTCGGGGAATGCTTCACGTGCTGCCTGAACAGCCCGATCGACATCCTCAGTATTGGCCTCTGGCACCTCAGCAATCGCTTCCCCAGTGGCTGGATTGTGTGTGGTAAAGTATTCTCCATTTGTGGGATCCAGTCGTTCACCACCAATAACGAGGCGGTACCGTTCACTGGCGATATCTGGTTGACTACTCATATATGCAAGTATACAATCCATCCCGATAATACTTGAGGGACAAAAGGTGCTGTTCCAAACAAAGGGCTAATGTTCGACATTCAGTCAAGCGCATCGAGAATAGCCGTCGTAACCGCTGCTGTCGTTGCATCACCACCGATGTCAGGTGTTCGAGGCCCATTTGCGAGTATTTGCTCAACTGCTGATCGAATATTCGCTGCTGCGTTTGAATAGTCAAGATATTCGAGTAGTAATGCAGCGGAAAGGATCGTCGCTGTTGGATTAGCTATTCCCTTGCCTGCAATATCATATGCAGCGCCATGGACCGGTTCAAACATGGCTGTCTCTTCGCCGATATTTCCACTGGGTAACAGTCCCAAGCCACCAACAAGGCCAGCTGCTTGATCGGAGAAAATGTCGCCGGCCAGATTTGGACAAACGACCACATCAAATGTTTTTGGTTCTAAACATAGCTGTGTGGCAAATGCATCCATCAGGATATCCGTATGGGGAATGCCATGATCTTCTATGACAGTCGATACGGTATCAAGAAACAGCCCATCGGTTTCTTGCATCACATTCGCTTTATGGACGATGGTTATCGATTCATGGCTATGTTCAGTGATGTATTCACAGGCAAATTCAGCAAGTCGTTTGGCAGCTTGACGTGTCGAAACGCGTGTCAACGTGGCAACATCATCAGTCAAACGCATTTCATGGCCGGCATACACACCTTCAGTATTTTCCCGCAAAATCGTTAGCTCCAGTTCCGAGACAAGTGAATCCACACCTGGGTAGGTCCTGACTGGTCGGACATTGACATACGAATTAATGGCTTTCCGCAACGGAATAACGACATCCGCTGCCGTTTCGCCGACCGCTCCAAATAACGTCGCGTCGGCATTCACTACTTGCTGTTTTGTTTGTTCTGGGAGAGGATTGCCCTGTGTTTCTGCTACAGCGTCACCGGCATCACAATAGATAATCTCCACGTCAACTATGGCCTCAAGGACCTCGACTGCTGGCGGAATTACTTCATCACCGATCCCATCTCCAGGAATAACGACAATTGTATCGGACATTGGTCTATCTTTCTACATTTTCGGCACTCTCCGACATGAAGATAGTGCTCTCTTTGTGGATCCACATAGACCGATTTGATCACGAGGAAGGTTCAGTCTGTTCGATGATACAATCATTGTCGTGGGCCTTTCGTGCGACTCCAATCGTAAGGGCATGATAGGCATCACCAAGTGTTGCTCGAACGGTTAGATCATCAAAACCACCGAGCATGGCAATATCCGAGGTTAAATCTGCGATTGCATGGGTGACGGCTTCCTCTGGATCCGAGGTGAGGAACGGCGTTGTCGAAGTAGTTACCGATTCTACTATTTCGGGATCATTTTCACCCCGCGGATCAATCGAGACGCGCTTTGTAGCATCCTCATAGCGAATATCAAAATCAATACCAGTTCCGTATTCGGCCGGTTGGAGTTCAATCTCGCCATCATTCACATTATATGAAACTGGATCTGAAACCGTGACCCGACCATTCCCCGATGACTCAATTGTGTTCACTGTATTGATTGCTTCAACGAGATCGGGATTCGGTAAACCCGCTGGATGACCAACTACCTTATCGGGACCGAGATCAGTTGAATAGCAAAATCGATGCTCAGGTCGGTCAAATGACCACGTATCTTGGATCCCTGTTATATTCGCTGCTGTAATTCCACACAACCCCAGCGGTCCAAGAACATGTTCAACTACAAATGAGCGCTGATTCCGACCTAAATCAACCCGAACGTCGGCTTTAACTACATTGTCGAGAGTTGCCGGTACACCATTAATCCGAATACCTGGCGAATCTGCCGGCTCGATTTTCACTTCCGTTCCCTCGATGGGCTCATTAATTGTTCTCATTGTGTTACCTCCTGGATACATGACTGTAGTAACGCAACATGTGTTTCGAAT
>JBDGRB010000164.1:0-5997 GCA_042218485.1 Halobacteriaceae archaeon
GAAAGTCAAGAAGGAGACGATCTCGAAGAACGGATCAATAATTTCCTTCGACGTAACTTCCCGCAAATCCAAATGCATGGCGGAAGCGCAGCCATCGAAAATATCGATCGCGAATCAGGTGAAGTGGATATCCGCCTTGGTGGGGCCTGTAGTGGATGTGGCATTTCCCCGATGACGATTCAAGCCATCAAATCCCGAATGACAAAAGAAATTCCCGAAATCAACAAAGTCAATGCCAATACTGGCATGGGTGGACAAGGCGACAAAGGTGGCGGAATGACCCCGTCGTTCCCTGGCGAATCGACCGAAGAAGAGGAAGACGATAACACGCCCGAAGCCCCCTTCTAATTCGGAGTATTTAATCTTCAGTCCAGTAATAGAGGTCTTCACGCGGTCCATTACATCCAGGACACACTTCTGGGATATTTTCTATTTCACCCATTTCGCCACAATTCGAACATCGCCAGACTAATTCTGCTTCACCAAATTCGTGGCCTGAACGCTCATGCTCGACAGAAAGTGATTCAACATTATTTTTTGTGGTCACATAAAAACCATCTGATTCAAATCCTCGAATTGTTCCGATTTTATCACCATCGGCATTATAAACTGGTTGGCCAATCGTTATAGACGTCGTAGCTGGATCGTCCATATCTACAGGTTTATACTCCGTCAGGTTAAAACCAGACGGCTCATACATCGGTGACCAAACAAGTCATTATCTGGTCGGCTCAAGGGCCCGGGGAAAATGTCCTACATGAAATCCGCTATACCACTCTGTTTATTTTTATCATTTTCAAACAGACTTTCAATTGAAAGATCCAAAATCTCTAGCCGTTGTTTGGTATAATCTCGGACGCCATATTCATCAGCAACTTGTAAGGCTGTTTGCATGTATTTATCAACCGACCCTTCATGGACGGTTAAATTTACATCGCCACCACATTCACGACATTCACCGCTTAGCGGCGGACGGCGATATTTCCGACCGCAGTTCATACACCTCGTTTCCTGTCGAGTAAAGGCACGTAAATTGCCGATTAAATCCGGTAAAAAGTGATATTCTATGACCCGTTCTGCGACATCACTCTCATTAACAGCACGGATTTTTCTCGCTAAATTGAGTTGTCCATCCATTTTTTCCTGCATAGATTCCAGGGTTTTATATGCAGATAGGTTTGGACCAGCAGCAATATGCGATGTAGCTTGCGAATGTGAAAACCCAGAATATTGGTCATCACTACCGACTGAGTCTTTTGCCAACCGAATATCAATATCAGTAGGATCTGCCATTTCACGGGTGGCTTGATAAAATTCACGCGGATACTCACTAACGATATCAATATTATGTGCTTCATCATCGATTTCGGAGGGATCAATTCGAGAAGACATCACCAGCGGTGCGTCCATCCGTCCCCCGCGTTTATCCGGGAGATATTGTTCGCTAAAATTCAGTAATCCATCCATAAGCAACATCACACAATCTTCGTCTCCATCACACTGGCCGACAAATATGCCATTAGCAATGAGTGTGTGCGTATCTTGAACTGTCAAGGAATATGTATACTCGACATCTGAAGAGATGATGTCCACAGATTGTACTCTACTAAGCGATATCGTCCCGCCATCTCCTGTAATTCGTTGAGACTCTACTGGAGCAAATTCAAAAGCAGCCATACTTGGTCGATGGACAGTCGGAATCATATCACCGCATTCAAGAGATTGTGCCTGAATTTCACTGAGGTGCCCTGACTCCCATCGACGCATCGAATGATCTGGGGTTACGCAAATATTTTGACCGCTGTCCATCGATATTTCTAAGAGGTGAGCTGGAGCTGGATGTTTCGAGACTGCTGTGACTTGCTTATTTCGAATATTTCCGTGTTCATCAATGGATGGGACCGCTATGTCGCCATCTAACTCCGTGATTTGTGTGCCAAAGTCATCGTTTCGGGGATCCTGAAGACGCTCTTCGACAAACGTCTGAATATCGCGATATTGGTCCTCTCCTGACTCGTTGACGTACCGAATTTTTGTGGTTGGATGGAAACAGTTTCGCCGTTTTGCAGCATGGAAATACGGATGTGCATATCCGACAGACGCATTCGTAAATCCGACGATTCGACCGACAACAGCTGCGCTTGTGTGTGGTGCGAGGCCAAATACTAACTCGCCGATGAGATCTTTCCGTTCATCAACCTCATAGTAAGGATCTTGATTATAATATTGAGTTAATAAATCATCCACAAAATCAGCAGTATCCAAAAGATGATCCGCAGCACCGGTAGAGAGGAGAATATCTTGGACTTTGAGTTCAACTAATTGAGAATCATGCTCAAGTGGATCTCCATATATATCGGTTTCATATCCAAGCGACCGCAGTTCGTCAACATTGACATTGATTTCATCGGGTTTTATACTTGTAACGGGAAGATCCGTCATATCATATCGAATAGTACCGTCCTTGAAAACTGATACATCATGCTTCGCCCGAAGGATTCCCTTTTGGAGGGGCTCTGGAGTTTTACTCGCTGAGGTCAGGCCCTCTACGCCTTTCAGAATATCAAAGGCAGTTTCGCGTTCGTTAATCGATGCAAGTGCCTCGCGGTAATCATCATGGAGAGCAATGGTTTGTTGACGGACACTATTTAATTCCTGATCACATTCAGGACAGATTATGGGTCCTTGTTCGTCTGGGCTTACTTCGATTTCACAGGAGTCGCATTCATAATAAGGACGGGTATGGCCAGAACATGAAGGACAAACAACATGATACGTCTTCTCATCACATTCAACGCATTGACGATATCCAACCGCTAATTCAAGTTCGCCGGGCATATCATGAATACTCTCGGCGAAATCAGCAGCCTCACTGACATCCCGTTGACTCCCACCGGCTTCACCAATGGGAAAGAGCGTGTGTACTGCAGGTTGTAATTCGCGTTTTTTCGATTTTTCTGGCCGCCCCATTCGAGCACCAATCCGAGTCGGAGCTCGTTGTTCGATGGTAAAAGGAGCAACGTCATTTACAGCCTGTACAGCACTTTCATGCGTTTCTCTTATTTGAGAGATCGTATCCCATGATTTTTCCAATTCCGCTGAGAAGCCAAGCGATCTCACCAAGGGTCGCCATGTAGGAATAGTAATATCAGTATCCTGGGAATGTTCGACTAATAACTGCTCAAGAATTGTTGCACATTCAGCAGAGTAAGGTAATACCAGTTCATTATCAATGATATCTCCTCTTTCAATTGTATCAACGAGGGTTTTGAATTGTTCAACAGTTATGTCATGCCATAGATAGGTAAATTTCGGATGTAAGGGGGCATCGAAGTCTGTCGTCCAGGCCAGTGCTTGCTCCGCGCTCGGGTCGGAAATATCGACATATGGGGAGTCTTTCAATGCCTGTATATCTGCATCGGCCTCTGCAAGGTCTTGGATCCACCATTCAACTGTATATGCGGCCGGAGCGAGCCGTTGATTGTTTTCGACAAATTCGCCAAAATTGACGAGATATTCGCCGAGATCAAGAATCTCCTCAACGCCGTTCCGAATCTCTTTGGCTTCTTCCGGAGAATTGATTGTGCGGACATCCCCGTTTGCAAGCTTCACTGTTGGTCCTTCGATAGAGTCAACTGGGACAACACCAGCTGCCTTGCCGGGGCGTTCAGTTTTGATTTGTGTTCCTGTCGCCAGAAAATCATCAACAATATGCATTGTTGCAGGATGGATACCTGCCGTCGCAAATCCATGGTTGCGAGCTCGACCATATCTGAGCCGAAACCCTCCTTCTTGGCTTGGATGACTAAATACTGGTCGACCGGCAATTAGATCTCGTAAGTATTTGGAGTTTGGTTCCAATGGATTTTTCTCATTGGTATTCTCAGTGTCAGTTGCCTCCGATTCTTGAACCGTCTTCGATGATCTATTAGATATATCGGTTTGCTCAGTAACTGATCCATCTATAAGGTCATCTAACCACGGCCACTCTATCACTTCAAGTTGTGAAGTATATCGTTTAATTTTAGGAGCCTTTAGAGCAATCCCTTCAGCTAAGACAAGACACATGCCGCCACGAGGATTATTTGTATTCACACGATCCAAATCACGGAACCCAGATACTTCAGCATCGCCCGTGGCTTCGCCATCGAGCATAATCGGACAATGTCGGGTGATATATTTAGTTTCGTCATCTTTGGGCGTATACTGAAGGCCTGTTTCGTCATCATATAATGAGACTTCTTCAGCATATCGCTCGATTTCAATTTCCCGTGGTTCGTAGGTATCAATATCCAGTAAGGCTCGCGTATAATCAGCAACTAATACTGATAAGGCTTGCGCAGTTCCACCGGCTGACCGAATTGGTCCCGCATAGAATACACGAACAAATTCCGACCCATCATCGTTTTCTTCTATTGACACGCCATCGATTCCTTCTATAGGTGCTGCAACGACACCTTCGGTTAATAATGCGACAGCAGTCCTCACAGCCCCTTCTATTTTACCTTCACGGGATTGAAACTCCCCCACGTTACCATTGGCAAAATCCTCCGCAAGTTTGAGTGTTGCTTCCTCTCGATCCATCTTGGAATCAAGTTCTCGGACACGATCGGCGACTCCTGTAATGCCCAAGATGTTTTCAACACGATCCGCCATATCTTTAGCAACGGGAATTTCTACATCAGTGACTGGATCTTTGCCCTTCTCGCGTGCGGTTTTGGCAATGCTCAAAGCCTCATCTAAATCATTTTCTATTCGTTTAAAGTATTCTTCCATGACTGTTAGAGCCAAAGGTCTAAATCCGTTTGTTGGTCATGCGTGCGTTCAAGCGGTGTATCGAAAGTAACAATATAAACTTCGCCAGCGAACACTGTCCCTTTATTGAGATGCCCTGCAATTGACTGTCCTGATTCCCGTGATAGGACGGCATGAGTATGGGCAAAGACCTCTTCATCAAGGAGAGATACATTCCCGACACAACTAGCGACTTCAAGCGGTTCGTCGAAATGTACCGATCGATATTCGAGATCTGTCTGATCATAATACCATATTTCTGCATCCTGAACAGCGCCCATTCCCATAAACCAACCAGCGGAAATGTTTTGTTCGGTTGCAAATGTTTCTATTTCCTCACGCCATTCTGCTCCATTCGTGAGTCGTAAGAGATACTCTTCAGATCGAGATAGCTCACGATATTCCATACACTCATCAAAAGGGGGGACTCACGAAAAAGTATTCCTTCCTGAATGGTCGGTAACTATATTACCGCCAGGCAAACAGTTTGACGGATTGGTCTGCCATCGCAGATAACCATGCATCATCCCGAGTAATATCAGCAATGACGAGTCGTTCGCCATTCTCATCCAGTGATGCCATGATTTTTTCAGTTTCTGACAAGGCTGGTGACTCGTCATTAGTAGTGGTCATGTATGAGAATAGATCACATGATAATATAAACACGTCGATACAACACTGGGATCTGTTTGATTGACCATCATCCGTAAACTATCTCACCTTACATCGCTTCACCCATGAGACGAGGTTTGCTGTGAGATCATACTCTTCTTTCAGGTCGTGGTACAGTTCGTCTTTGACGGCGTACTTGGCGGTTTGCTTGTAGCCGTTTTTGTTCTAGCTGTGGTCGCTGTTCTCATTGGCGCGGTGCTTGTACTGCTCGATTGTTTTGAGAAGTGCGTCCTTGGGACAGTCGACGACGTCGAGTTTGACCGGCAGCGTGCAACGCAACCATACTGGTTTCAATATATTTAACTCCTGTAGACTCCGTCCCCGTCCGCAAGGAGTGATCAACCAGAGCGAGGAGGGCGGGGTAGTTCACTTTACTCACATTCTTTTATTCGACATTGAGTGGTTGGTTGCGTATAGAGAACGAGTATTTGGGAGGGGGGTAACCTGCTCCTCCCTGTCCTCCTGCACTGCTTGAGCGCCTGTCGTCTTGTTGCCCTCCTCGGTGAGGAAGGGGGCTCCGCGCTGCTCTAC
>JBDGRB010000045.1:0-5961 GCA_042218485.1 Halobacteriaceae archaeon
AGGTAAAAGCGAGTATACTATTTGGTTTGGGGTTTCCTTCTTCTGGGATTTGCGTAGTCGAGATATCTCACAAGACTTATTCAGATACTATTCACTAACAATAACATGGTCTCCCGTATACTTTCCTCCAATCTTAAGACCAAGAAAATTACTCTCACATCCCTGATAGTGATAACGGTGGTTGCTCTTGGTTTACGGTTATATCAACTTGGTGAGCGAGTATTTTATTATGATGAGGCATGGTTTGGATACTGGATCCTCAAGTTTATGGAGAATGGCTCATGGGAATATTTTCCGTGGTTACATGGGCCGTTTTTTGTTCGAATCAATCCTATTATTTTCTCAATATTCGGCGTTAATGATTTTACAGCCCGGTTATTTGTGGCGATCTTGGGTGGTTTACTTCCATTAGCTGCGTGGCTTTATCGGGATTACTTACGTAACGGCGAAATAATAGCACTTGGTATTTTGTTGGCCTTTAACCCAATTCTCCTGTATTATTCACGATTTATGCGCAAGGATCTCCCCTTGGCTGCGTTTATGTTTATTTCCCTCGGCTTACTCATCAGAGCCTATGAAACTAAGCGATCTCGGTATTTTTATGGTGCCGGTATTTCACTGGGGTTGGCATTCGGAACGAAGGAAAGCGTCTTACTTTGGGTACTTACATGGATAGGCGCCGGTGTTCTTGTCTTAGATAGACATTTATTGAAGGCGGCATTTTCGAACGGATCCGTCAAGCCATATATTATTCAAGGTATCCAACGTTGGATCACAGGTGCCAATCGCTATGCCACCCAGATATTGGTTTCAATACTCTTGTTCTTGGGTGTGGTCATATTCTTTTATGCACCGCGGGCAGGTCCATATACTCAACTTGGTTTATGGAAGGCACTCGGTGGTAATTGGGGGATGATTCCGGCAGTAATTGAAGCAGCAACCATCGGTGCATTAACAAAAGCGATTGAATACTGGGCAGCAGGTTCGATTCAAAAACACCCATATCTCCCGTATTTTATTGACACAGTCAAAACACTTCTTGCAGGCGCAATTGGAATTATATTATTTGCACCCGTAGGCTTTCTCTATGATCGATATCGAAGTAATGGAACACGGGCAATCGTTGATTTTAATTTCTATAGTGGGCTGGCCGCGATAATTGGATATCCACTTGCAAATAACTTTCCTGTTCCATGGTCAACGACACATGCAGTAATTCCCCTGACAATCCCCGCAGCAGTCGGTATTTATACAGTTTATCAATGGGGGACGGGTAACATCACTATTGTTAATTCAGTGGATACATTCCACAATACTGATCTTCGGTTAGCTGTTACATCGATTATTTTTGCGATATTTGTAGTCACTAGTGGTATAACCGCTATTCAAGTAAACTATATGGCCCCTCATGAAAGTCCGAAGGGACCCGATGGGGGAAGTGAAATCGTGTACTATGCCCAGCCACCTGGACAACTGCATGAAGTTATTCGCGCAATTGCAACATCTGTTAAGACCTCACAATCAAATGGAAACAGGCAAGATGTCGATGTTCTTTTCGTTGGTGAAAGTCTGGCTATGGATGAATCAAAGGTGCAATATCCACCAGCAATCGGAGGCTGGTTTGCCCGGATGCCCCTTCCATGGTATACTGAGATGTTGCATGCAAACACGAAGAGTATTTTGTCCCCCACTGAAATCGGAAAAAATCCACCACCTGTCATTATCACGAAACAACCCTATCGGAATGCGATCGCCAATAAACTCGGCAACGAATATACGAGTCAGCGGTATTTTCTAGATGATGCTGGCGATCGAACGATTGTTGTCTTCATCCGCAAGGGGCTTCGGTGAGGGATCCATATTAGTTATTGAGCATTTTTCAATAACTACAGTCAAATTTTGAGTCAGCATACCCCTTATTATAATACACCTCCTTGGACTATATATGAGGTCTAAAACCCGCCGTTCGGCCCTCCAAATGCTTGGTAGTACTGCACTTATCGGGTTAACAGGCTGTTTTGCCGCGAATGCAGGGAGTCAACCTGATGGAACAAATAGCCCAACCACCAATGAAGATCAAGTGGTATTGAAGGATTATACATTCTCAATCCGCAGTGCAAAATGTGGGGATGGAACTGAAACCCATTCGGTCACGTATCATCAAGAGAAAAATACAGCAGTTGTTACGGGAGTCGTTAGTGTTCCGAATGGCTGTCATACGGCAAAGATTAAATCGGTATCGCATGACAAATCAACGAATGTAACAACTGTTAGTTTAAAAGAAGTCGAGAAAGAGAATGTTGATGCGTGTGTTCAGTGTCTAGTTGATATCGAGTATCGCCTGAAATTAGAATACTCGAACGGTCTTCCATCGGATATAAAAGTAAATCATCCAAATTCGTAGCGAAGAATTGATACAGGAATCAAAGAAAAGAGAATTATCCTCAGGCGTATACATTCTATTCTTCTTGTGCTTGAGATATAAACGTTAGATTAGTGTGTTTTTCACTATATTCTTCCAGAAGGTGATCTCTGAAATCCTCAAGTCGTGTGTTGTTACTCTCGCGTTCTTGCCTATCGCGAATAGATATCGTTTCATCCTTGCGTTCATCTGATCCAACAATTATCATATAGGGAATATATTCGTCATGGGCCTGTCTAATTTTTCGACTAATGGTCCAGTCACGGGTGTCAACCGAGACTCGAAACAAGGATAATCGGTCGGCGATATCGTTTGCATACTCACGATCAGCATTTGAAATCGGTAAGATTCGAATCTGTTCAGGGGCTAACCAAAACGGGAACTTACCGCCGAAATGCTCTGTAATAATACCGATAAATCGCTCAAAACTTCCTAATAATGCCCGATGAATCATAACAGGAGTATGGGGTTCGTTATCGGAGCCAATATAACTCAAATCGAGACGACGGGGAATATTGAAATCTACTTGAATCGTTCCGATAGTCCATTCACGATCCAGTGCATCACGAACATCGAGTCCAATTTTTGGCCCATAAAACGCTGCTTCTCCTGGTTCCCGTTCATAGGTCAATCCCTCATGTTCGAGGGCATTTATCAGCGCTTGCGTGGCATCCTCCCAAATCTCTTCATCGCCAATTGCTGTATCGCCTTTCGTTTCGAGTTTATATAGAACTTCAAGATCGAATTGTGAATAAATCTCTTCAATCGTTTGTAACGTGTGTATTATTTCATCCTCGATTTGGTCAGGCCGAATAAATGCATGGCCGTCATCTTGGGTGAGTCCTCGTACTCGTAATAATCCGGATAATTCTCCCGATTGCTCATTGCGATAGACGGTCCCGAATTCCGAGAAGCGAACCGGCAAATCCCGATATGAATATTGCGTTCGATCATAGAGATGGGCGTGATTTGCACAATTCATCGGTTTTAGGCCATATTCAGTACCGTCTTGTTCCCAGGCAAACATCTCTCCTGCTTCTTTGAAGGTATCATAGTGACCCGTCGGTTTCCATAACTCCGTTTTGTTAAGTTCCGGAGTCCAGACTTCTTCGTATCCGAGATCATTGTTTTTTGCACGAATATACTCAGCTAATTCACGTCGGATCTCCATTCCGTTCGGGTGGAAATGAACACACCCTGGTGAATGATCTGGGACAGAGAAAAGATCAAGTTTTTGCCCTAATCGTCGGTGATCACGCTGTTTTGCTTTCTCTTGTCGTTGTTTATACTCTTGGAGGGCCTCCTCTGTCTCAAACGCAGTCCCATGGACACGCAAAAGGGAAGGATTGGATTCATCACCTCGCCAATATGCCGATGAAATCGACTCAAGGGATATCGCACCGATCTTGCCAGTTGATTCAACATGGGGCCCTTCGCATAAATCCTGCCATCCATTTTGTACATAAAATGTAACTGTTGACTCCTTCTCGGCTTCCGTCTCTAAAATATCTTGCTTGTATGGGTTATTTGCATATATATCAAAGGCTTCCTCTCGCGATCGTTCAACTCGATTAATACTATAATCAGCTTTGATTATTTCTTCCATTTCAGATTCAATATCATCAAGATCATCTTCATCTAACTCGACATTTGCAACATCATAATAAAATCCTTCGTCGGTCGGCGGACCAATGGCGAGTTTTGCTTCTGGATATAATCCTTGTAATGCTTGACCAAAAACATGTGCCGCCGAATGGCGAAGTACACGAAGATACTCATTTGCCTCAGGAGTGATGATTCGAAGAAACGCATCATCTTGGAGAGAATACTCCAGCGCGGCGAGATCCCCATCGACAATGCCAGCCACAGCATCACGGGCCAAACCTTCGCCAATTTTCCGAGCAACATCGTGGACAGTGGTCGATCTATCAACAGCAAGATCCGATCCGTCGGGAAGCGTTACCTCTATCTGTTCAATGGATTGATCTACCATATCAGATCTACCTCAATTACGTTGGATGCAAAAGCTGTAACCGCTATACCCATCGGTGGTTGAGTGATGATTTTGCTAACCCAATGTAAAACGACCACCGATGACCATATCAGCAATTACTTTAGTAATATTCTATAAATATCTTTCCTTTCGATCTATATTGACTCAAAATAAACATCAAATCGATGATACAAATAGGTATGCTCCATATTACAGGTTTGAATGCCCTGAACCACCGTCGACTTCAATAGCTACACCATTTACATAACTCGATTTCGGGGACGAGAGAAATGCAACGACTTCGCCGAGTTCGGAAGGATATCCAATTCTATCAAGGGGAACATCTTCACTTCTCGCGTCGAGGCCCTCTTGATATGATTCGATTTCACCACGATCAATTGCCGCCTGAATTAGTTCTTCGGTTCGGGCTGTCTCATGACTGCCTGGTAAGACTGCATTGGCACGAATGTCTGGCCCTAATTCTTTTGATAGAGTTTTCTCTAACCCAATCACACTCATGCGAACGGCGTTCGAAAGCACAAGGGAGTCTATTGCTTCTTTAACACTTCGAGAAGTGATTGTAACAATCGTCCCCCCATTGCCTTCTCGAAGGTAGGGGACGGACGATCTGACCAACCGGACAACACTCATTACCAGTAGATCAAATGTGTGATACCATTCTTCATCAGTCGTCTCAAGAAATTTACCACTGGGTGGCCCGCCAGCATTCGTAACGAGATGGTCCAATTGACCAAACTCATCGATAGTAGTTTCGACGAGATTCGTAATATCGTCCTTGACTGTGAGATCCCCTTGGACGCTGAGTATTTTTTGATCATATTCTGACTGTAATGCCGCACGTGTTTTCTCAAGACGATCTTCATCTCGTCCATTGATCACCACATTTGCGCCACGTTGGGCAAGAGATTCAGCAGATGCTTTTCCGAGACCGCTGCTTGAGGCCGCTACCAGTGCCACATTCCCTTCTAATTCTTTAGGCATACTCCCGGATGGGTTATTCCAGCCTATAAATAACTTCGATTCCGGCATATCTGTTTCTTTTTGTGGGATTCCCTCGAATCAGATGTTGGAATCATTTCGTTAGTTCTTTAACAGAAGTAGACCGGCGTCCGTGAATTGTCGATTATGATGGGACCCAACGGCCCTACGGATAGGACAATAATCGATATTCGAAAAGACGTTATTATCCACTTTTGACATCCATCTTGTGATCAACCCCTATTGTATTCGCCACATTGGCTTATTATCTCAACATTCCAGTAAACAGCTGTAGTTTACCTAAATTAATCCATAATCAAGGAGTCTCAATCAAAGAAAGACAAGTAAAGTGACAAATGTTGGTAAGCTAACCCACCCCTAAACAGTAGTTGCCGATTCAAATTTCAGAGTGTTCGCTCAGGGACGAGACGAGCAGAGAAATACAGCTTGAACGGGTGTTCGAGCAGTGATTTGAGTTAACGGTGGGAGGACGAGCGGGTACATTCACGGCGACCGCCAGTCTCGCCAGTATGGAAGGGCGTGCTGC